>DASWDH010000323.1:0-11028 GCA_036395495.1 Polyangiaceae bacterium | reverse complement strand
AACCCCAGAAAGAGTGCGAGCAGCAAGGTACACGCAAGGAGGTAGGCTGAAACCTGGATGCCCGTGGCTAACCCGCCCGCCACGACGCGCAGCACGAATCCGAGAGCAATGCAGGCCACGTCGGCGTACGCGATTTTCTTCAGCTTGAACGAATAGGCCAGGTTCTGGATGAAGTAGAGAAGCCCGACGAGCGCGAAAAGTGGTGGTTCGAAAAGGGCTCCCCCCATCGCCACGAGGAAGAAGCCCACCGCCAGCACTTTCGCCATGGGAATCGGCACCACGCCGGAAGCGATCGGACGGTAGCGCTTGAGCGGGTGGACGCGATCCGCCGGCGCGTCGACGACGTCGTTGATGGTGTACACCGCCGCGGCGAGAAAGCAGAACACGAGAAACGCACCCCCGGCGCGCAGGAGCAGGTTCCAAACGAAGAGGTCCTTGGCGAACACGACCGGGGCGAGAACGAAGACGTTTTTCACCCACTGATGGGGCCGCATCGTTCGAACGATCCCGCGAACGAGCCTAAAAGGGCTGGGCCGCGCGACGGCGGCAGCGCGTTCGGCGGCGGCCAGCACGGGCTCCGATCGGGGGCTGTCGTCGTCGGCCGTGTTTGGGACGGAGGGCATCAAGGCTCTAAGCTTTGCATCCTTTCGATTCAGGGCCCAGATGGGTATCGCGCGAGCATTCGCGATCGCCCGCCCGCTGTCAAATTCTACGATCCCAGGATGACGCGCCGATCGCGCCGGCGCTGCTCGCTCATGCGAGCGCTGATGCGTTTCTGATCGTCGCTCGGCTCGACGAGCGTCCAAAGGTCGTGCTCGGGCCGGCCTCCGGCGAGCTCCAGCAGGATGTCGGTCGCGCGTTCTGCCTCGATCGCGGCTCGATGGCGGCCGGGCAATTCGACGACCGCAGAGCGAGCGCAAAGCCCCTCCATGGCACGCAGCATGTGCGACGTCACCTCGCGAAAGACCTGGTCGTCGAAGGCATTCCTCTCGCCCAATCCGAAAAGCAGTGCCTTGTCGAAGGGCAGTTTCGGTCGCAGAGGCAGCATCACGACCTCCCCCCGTTTGCCGGTCACGAACGACTCGCGCATGAGCCGGGAGACCAAACCGGCGAGACGCCAGTCGACCAGGCCCGCCGTTCCGCGGTGAGGCCGCTCGTCCACGAAGACGCCACACGCCAGAACTTCGGACGCCACCTCATCGAGGCGCCGCAGCTCGGGGGTCACGAACCTGAGCTCCATCGAACGTCAGCGGTCGGCGTCCGTGCGTCCGAGATTCTCGGCAATCTGGTTGAGCACGCCGTTGACGAAGGCGCCGGACTCTTCGCTGCCGTAACGCTTGGCGAGCTCGACCGCCTCGTCGAGGATGACCGCCCGCGGCACGTCGAGCCGGTGCCGCAGTTCCCAGGTCCCGAGCCGAAGGACATTGCGGTCCACCCGGGTCATGCGTTCGATGCGCCAGTGTTCGCTGGCAACCCGAATGATCTCGTCCAATGCGTCGCGTTCGGTCATCACCCCGCGGACAGACTCGTCGGCGTAGGGGCGCGTCTCCACGTCGCCGCCGAACTCACGCCAGAAAAGCGCGATGGCGGTGTCGAGGTCAGCTTGGCTGGCCTCGACACCGAACAGCATCTTGAGGGCGGCTTCTCGACCGCCGGTACGGGCTCCCATGGGCACGGTTCAGGATTTCGGAGCGCCTACGGCCTGGAGCAACGTGACCATCTCGATTGCCGAGAGGGCACTGTCCCATCCCTTGTTGCCCATCTTGGTTCCTGCACGCTCGATCGCCTGTTCGATCGTATCGGTGGTGAGCACGCCGAACGCAATGGGCACGCCGCTCGATAGAGAAATGCTCGCGACCCCCTTGGAAACTTCGGAGGCGACGTGATCGAAGTGCGGCGTCGCGCCCCGGATCACGCAGCCGAGCGCGACGATCGCGTCCACTTTGCCCTTCGCCGCGATTTTCGAGCAGACCAGCGGGATCTCCCAGGAACCGGGGACGCGTACGACGGTGATGCGGCTGGCGTCCACGCCGTGTCGCGAGAGCGCGTCGATCGCCCCCGCGATCAGGCGATCGACGATGAAATCGTTGAAGCGGCTCGCCACGATCGCAAAGCGGGCTCCGCTCGGAGCGATCATGCTCCCTTCGACAATCGCAGGCTTGCTCGCGGGGATATCGCTCATGAACTCACCTTAGCTTCGCATGGATACGAGGGGAATGCGCTCCACCACCTGCAGGCCGAAGCCCGCGAGATTGGCGATCTTGCGCGGATTATTGGTCAAAAGTTTGATTTGGTGAAGCCCGAGGTCCGCCAGGACCTGCGCCCCCAAGCCGAACTCTCGCAACGGCGAGCCTTGGGGCGCGATTTTTCGATCGTGCGACTCGATATGCAGCCGCAGTTCGGTCGCTAGATCGCGCACGCTGGGCAAATAGACGCACACTCCTCGTTCCGCGCGTTCGATGATGACCAGCGCCTCGCGCAAGTTCTTCCCCCCCTCCGACTCGGTGGAACTGAAGATGTCCGACAGCACCGAGCCGCCATGCACGCGGGCCAGCACCGGCTCGGGCCCGGTGAGATCCCCCTTCACGAGCGCCAGAAACTGCCGCGGTTCGGTGGTCACCTCGTAGAGGATCGCTTTCCACTCCGAACCGGTCACATCGAGCATGAGCCTTTGTTCCGAGACCCGGTGCACCAGCCGCTCGGTCTGCATTCGGTACTGAATCAGATCGGCGATCTTGACGATGATGAGGCCGTGGCGCTGGGCGAAACGCTCGAGATCGGCCTGGCGCGCCATGGTCCC
Organism: Polyangiaceae bacterium; assembly: GCA_036395495.1. Classification (GTDB taxonomy): domain Bacteria; phylum Myxococcota_A; class Polyangia; order Polyangiales; family Polyangiaceae; genus DASWDH01. Next base: position 8,228 of record DASWDH010000323.1, on the reverse strand, counting down.
GTCGTCGTTCATGATTTCGCAGATCACGCCGGCGGGGGGCAGGCCCGCGAGCCGGGCCAGGTCGACCGATCCTTCCGTTTGCCCGGTGCGGACGAGCACGCCTCCGCGCCGCGCGCGCAGCGGAAAGACGTGACCGGGCGTGACGAGATCGTCGGGCTTGGTGTCGGGGTCGATGGCCGTCCGGATCGTTCGTGCCCGATCCGCCGCGCTGATGCCGGTCGTCACCCCTTCGCGCGCTTCGATACTGACCGTAAACGCGGTGCCCAACGGAGGACCGCTGCGCCCGGGTGCGTGCATCATCGGCAGCTCGAGGCGGTCGACCAGCTCTTCGCAGAGCGCGAGGCAGATGAGCCCTCGCCCGTTGACGGCCATGAAGTTGATGGCGTCGGGGCTGACCTTGTCCGCCGCCATCGTAAGATCGCCCTCGTTTTCGCGGTCTTCGTCGTCGACGAGAATCACCATCTTCCCGGCGCGGATCTCGTCGAGAGCCCTGTTGACTCGAGCGAGTAAGTCGGGATCGATGTCGAGCCGGTGGGACATGGGGGCTGGCGAAGCTTACGCGGGGAAGTCGGACTGTAAAGCTTCCCGCGCCGGCGCCCTTGTTCCCCCGGCTCTTCGGTTTCGGCTGAAGGGCTCAGAAGAAGCCGCCCCGTTTGAGCTTCGCGAGCAGCGTTTCCTCCTGGTTGGGCTTGGCTAGTTGACCCTCGGATTCGGCGATCAGTAGACGAGCAACATAACGCGCCAAAAGGTCGACCTCGAGGTTCGCGTCCTGCCCAGGTACGAGGTCGCCGAGCGTCGTCACCGCCAGCGTATGCGGAATGATGACCACGTCGAACTCTGGTCCACTCACGCCATTGACGGTGAGGCTGACCCCGTCCACGGCTACCGATCCCTTCGGGGCGACGAAGCGCACGAGCTCAGCATCGAGGATCTCGAAGACCAGCTTGACCGCGTCGCCGAGGGGGGCGCGGCTGCGCAAGCGCAGCCTCCCGTCGACATGTCCGGTCACGATGTGGCCACCCAAGCGACCTCCCACGGGCAGCGAGCGCTCGAGGTGGACACGCGCGCCGACCGGGAGCGTACCCAGCGTCGAACGAGACAGCGTTTCCGCCGTGGCATCGCACTGGAACCCCTTGGCCTCGAGCGCCTCGACCGTGAGACAGACGCCGTGAACGGCCACCGACTCACCGACTTCGAGCGGTCCGATGCCGGTCGCAATTCGAAGCCGCGCACCCGGTCCCCGCGCCCCTCGAGCCTTGATGTGACCGGTCCCCTCGACGATCCCCGTGAACATCCACTCCGGTGTACTGCGCCCTACATGGGTTGCCAAGCGTCGGACCACTCTTGCGTAAACAGCCCGAGGGTTGCACGCTACGATCTACACCGCATGCGTCGTCCGCAGGCTCGAACTCTGACGTTAGGCGCCTCGCTCGGGGTTGGCCTTCTTACGGCCTGTTCGCTGGGATATCAGACGCAGTATGAGGGTGATGTTCGCTTCGAACATTGCTACCGTCTGGACGACGAACGACAAGTTCCCATCGCCGAGAAACGACAATGCTGGCACGACTGGATCCAGCGCAATACATACGGCCAGACGCGCGACCGCGTGGATTACGCGCTCGGCCGCGAGCGCGCACTCGGACAGGCACAGGCGCTGGGCGAGCGCACCGCCCCCCCCGGTGTGATGGCCCCGACCGTCAGCAATGCTTCGCCCCAGCCCACCAGCGCGTTCGCCCCGCCGCCACAAACGATGGCGCGCGATGCCGGCGCCGACGCGGATCGACCCGCGACGGTGGCGACCTTCACGGCGAGCACGGCGAGCGCATTGACGACGGCTCCCGGCGCAACCTGCGGCGGAGCCTGTGGCAAGGCCTGGGTCCAGTGCAGCGAGCACTGCAAGGGCAACAATTGTCAGGCGTGCGACGAGCGCTATCGCACGTGCATGCGCAGCTGTTTTTAGTTCGCGACCTCAGCTGGAATCTTGACGTCGCGGGGGGCGTTGGATAGGCGTTGGACAACCGATTGACAGTGAAGCTCGTGCCCGGATCGCCGGAAAATGTCGTAAGCGGCCGGTCCCCGGATGACGGTCCTCTGACGATTCCGCGCGTGCTCCGGCCGAGGCGTGCCGCGCCCAACGACGCGGTTCGCCCTACCCGCGCCGAGATCAACCTGGGGCACCTGCGGCATAATCTGAAAGTCGTCAAACGAGCGGCCGGACCGGCACGCGTCTTCGGCGTGCTGAAGGCCGACGCGTACGGTCACGGCGCGCCCGCCGTCGCGCGCACCCTCGAACGCACGGGCATCGATGGTTTCTGCGTCGCCCTGCTCGAGGAAGCCGTCGAGCTGCGCGAAGCAGGTATCCGCGCGCCCATTCTCGTCATGGGGGGCTACTGCGGACAGGCCTGGGGCGAAGTACTCGCCAGGGACATCACTCCGGTGGTCTACGATGTTGGCCAGGCCGAGGGCATTGCCCGCGAAGCGCGGCTGAGCGCCCGAACGGAAGGCCCGGTCGCCATTCATTTCAAAGTCGACACCGGCATGGGACGGCTCGGCTGCGAGCTCGACGAGCTGCCGGCGATGCTCGAACGTATCGGCGCGATTCGCGAAGTTCGCATCGACGGGCTCATGACCCACCTGGCGTGCGCCGACGATGAAGATATCGCGCCGGTCGGCGTGCAGCTCGGTCGGTTCGAACGCGCCATCGAGCTGGCGCGCGCGCACGGTATCACGCCGACCGTTCGCCACGCCGCCAACAGCGCCGCGCTCTTTCGTTGCCCCGCCGCCAAGCTCGATTGGGTGCGGCCGGGCATCGCACTCTTCGGCATCGCGCCGAGGTTCGGCGAAGGCGCGACGCGTCACGCGGCGGTCGACCTGCGCCCGGCCATGTCGATTCGCACCGAAATCGTGGCACTTCGCGATCTGAAAAAGGGCGAACCGCTCGGCTATGGCTGGACCTGGCGCGCGCCGCGCGCGAGCCGCATCGCCACGATCCCGATGGGCTACGCCGATGGCCTATCGCGTCACCTTTCCAACCGTGGCGAAGTCTTGGTGGCGGGCCGGCGGGCTCCCATCGTCGGCACGGTGTCCATGGACCTCACGATGATCGATGTGACCGATCACGGGCCTGTCAGCGTGCGTGACGAAGTGGTCGTCTTGGGCCCGCAGCAAGGGCGCCTCGGCAAGGACTCCATCACTGCCTCGGAGATCGCCGCTCACACCGGAACCATCCCCTGGGACGTCTTGACCAGCGTGTCGCGCCGCGTGCCCCGTTTTTATCGCGAGCCGTAAGTACGACCCGCCCTAGCACTCACTGGGTCAGATCTTGGCTATGACAGATCACGATCGGCACTTTCCGCGGGATGGCCACATAACCTACGGCGTGGCCGTCGGAGCTGTGCGTCAGCATGGAAGAGCCGCAAGGCCTCGCCTCTTCGGCTTCGCCGAAAGCCAGTTCCGCCTGTTCGGTCAGCACTTTCGTGGGACTATGGCTGCTCCGATGCAACGATCTGGTAGCGAGGATCTGACCCAGTAATGCTAGTGCTAGCAAAGTCGTCGACATGATTCCTCGCTACACCCCTGCCGAATTCGAGGCCCTCTGGTCGAGCGTCACCCGATACCAGACCTGGCTCGAAGTGGAGCTCGCCGCGTGCGAGGCGATGGAGCACGAAAATCTCGTGCCGGCGGGTACCGCGGCGGCGATTCGTTCGAAGAACATCGCGCTGGATCCGGCGCGGATCGACGAGATCGAAAAAACGACGCGCCATGACGTCATCGCGTTCTTGACTCACGTCGAAGAGCTCGCCGGAGCCGAGGCGCGGTGGCTCCATCGCGGCATGACTTCGAGCGACGTGCTCGACACGAGCTTCGCCGTCTTGCTGGTGCGCGCCACCGATGCGCTGGCACGACGGCTGAGCGATCTCGTCGCGGCGCTCGATCGGCGCGCCCTCGAGCACGCGCGCACGCCGATGATCGGGCGCTCTCACGGCATCCACGCCGAACCGATCACCTTCGGCATCGCTCTGGCCGGGCATTTAGCCGAAATGAAGCGCGCCCAAGTCCGGCTCGCCGCCGCACGCGCCGAGATCGCGGTGGGCAAAATGGCCGGCGCGGTGGGAACGTATGCACACCTTTCGCCGGGGGTCGAAACGCGCGCGCTCGGCGCGCTCGGCCTCTCAGGGGAAACCGTTGCGACGCAAGTCGTCGCGCGCGACCGTCACGCAGCGTATTTCGCCGCTCTCGCGGTGGTGGCGGCGGGCATCGAGAGGCTCGCCACCAACGTTCGTCACTGGCAGAGAACGGAGGTCGGCGAAGCCGAAGAGCGCTTCACCGCAGGGCAGAAGGGCTCGAGTGCCATGCCGCACAAGCGCAACCCGATTTCGAGCGAGAACCTGTGCGGCCTCGCGCGCATGGTCCGCGCATACGCGTTGCCCGCGCTCGAAAACGTCGCCCTTTGGCACGAGCGCGACATCTCTCACTCCTCCGCCGAGCGCATGATCGCACCCGACGCGACCACCACGCTCGGCTTCATGCTCGAGCGCGCCACGTCGCTCGTCGAAGGTCTAGTCGTCTACCCGGAGACTCTGCACCGGAACCTCGAGCGAACGGGGGGGCTTTTCTTCAGCGAGGCGATCTTGCTGGCCCTCGTCGGCAAAGGCGTCGCCCGACAGCAGGCCTACGTTCTCGTTCAGCGCAATGCGATGAAGGCGATCGAGGGGCAGGGCAACTTTCGAGGGAACCTGGAGACCGATCCGGAGATCGCCCGGCTTCTCACGGGCGACGAGATCGCCCGCGCATTCGACCTCGAGCACGCCCTCCGCTACGCCGACGAGATCGTCGCGCGCGCCCGACGGTGAGGTTTCGATCGGGTAGCGAAAATCCGTCTCTGTCTGGCCATGCGCGAGCCGTCGCCAGCCGACACGTGCGATGAGCGCGAAGATCACCGCCACGTGCCACGGACGCACTCCGCTCGTTTCGTCGCCATAGACCGGACGCACCGGCACGTCGCGAACGGCACATCCCGCGGTCACCAGGCTGCCCAGCAGATCGTTCGGGTAGCCGTAGCGCGGAAAGAGAGCATCGAGATCGATGCGCTCGATCGCACGAGCGGAAATGGCGGTGTACCCGCACTGGCTGTCGGAGAGCCACCGGAGCCCCGCAGCGCGGCCGGTGAGCCACGATAACGCGTGCCCGACCAGGCGTCGGCCGCGCGGCATGATTCGCCGTGCCTGCGGATGATTCAATCGATCCCCTTTTGCGTAATCGACTTCTCCCCGCGCGACCGGCAAGACGAGCGCGGCGAGGTCGTCGGGATGCATCTGCGCATCGCCGGCCATCACGGCGATCACGTCGGCGCCAGCGCGAAGAGCCAACCGATAGCCGGTCGCAATCGCCGCGCCGACGCCGCGGTTCATCGGGTGGCGTTCGACCCACACTCGTTGGTCGTTCGTGGAAGATGCAACAGCCAGCGTCCGGTCGCTGCTCGCGTCGTCGACCACGACGATCAGATCGACGAAACTCGGCACGCTCGCGAGTGTGATGGCGATGAGCCGTTCCTCGTTGTGCGCGGGAACGACTACCGCCAGTCGGGCTCCCTCCAGCATCCAAGAAAGTCGTAGGCTAGCGGCCGGCGCAGAGCAAGACGTAATCCGTCCAAAGAAGGCAACGAATAGTCTCGCGCCGTCGTGGTAGACGATTGCGCCGGTCCCGCGCGAACGCTAGTTTCCGAACTCGTCATGACGCGCGCCACCAAGCTTTCGATCGCGGGCGGCGTAGCGATCCTGGGCGCCGTCGCGTTGCTGTTCGGCAGCCGCCTGCGATTCCCGAAAGACACGACGCCGGAAGGCGCGTACGCGCGTATCGTTTTGGCAGTGACGCGCGGCGAACCGCGCGAATGCTTCGCTTACCTCGAGACGCAGGCTCAATGGGCGGCTTACACGATCCGTGATTACCGCAGCCGAGCCGCTGCCCGCATCGCGCACACCTATCCGGAGCCGGAAAGAACCGCGATGCTCGCCACCTACCGCCGCGAAGCCGAGGCAGCCGATGGAGCCGACGTCTGGCTCGCCCTTGCCGAAAGCCGGGGGTGGATTGCGCGTCTGCGCAGGGACCTCTCCGGGCTGCAACGCGTGGAGACTTCGGGCGAGCGAGCCACGGTCGCGACGGCCCATGGGACCCGCTATCCGTTTCGCCGGCGCGAGAACGGGATCTGGGGCCTGACGATGTTCACCGCCGAGCTGGTCGCCGAAGCCGAAAAGGCGTCGCGCGACTTGGAGATGGTGAACCGCGCGGCGGCCGATTACGAACGCGCCGCCTCCAACCCGAAATGACACTTCAGGCGAGCGACTTCGCGACTTCCGAGAAGCTGCCCGCGTCGGGCCCTTGCGACGTCGGAAGTCCCTCGGCGGCCCAGCCTTTCTCGGTCAGGCCTCCGAAAGCGTTGCGGGCCCCCTCCATCCCGGCGCGCTGATCGAGGACGTCGGTGAAGCCGGCTTGAGCGAGCCATTGTCCAGCGCGCAGTGAACGCATGCCGGTTGCGCATCCCACCACGATCTTCGCTTCGGGCGGGAACAGGAGACGCATGACCCTGACGAACTCCGGAACAGCCGAGGGCGGCCCCTCGAGGTTCAATGGCACATTGATCGAACCCGTGGGGTGACGGGCATCGAACTCTTCTGCCGTCCTCACGTCGACGTAGGTGTACCCTCCGTCGAGTAGCTTCTTGGCCTCCGCCGGTGATACTCGCTTCAACTCCGCCATGGGTGACCTCCTTACCACCGCCGCCCCCGATGTGAAACCGCCTTCCGGCCACGACCTTTTGGTCGTTCCTCTCGGCGGCCTCGGCGAAATCGGGATGAACTGCCTCGCGCTCGAACAAGCGGACGGCATCATCGTCATCGACTGTGGGATCACGTTTCCTCACGAGGAGATCGGCGTCGACATTTATCACCCCGAGTTCACCTACCTGGAGGCCCGCCGCGAACGAGTGGCGGGCGTGTTCCTCACGCACGGCCACGAGGACCACGTGGGCGCGCTGCCCTACCTGCTCACCAAGCTGAAGGTCCCCGTCTGGGGCCCACCCCACGCGCTCGCCGTGGCCAAGCACCGGCTGATCGAACGTGGTCTCGATCCCAAGAACTTCCAGTTCATCACGTCGACGCCACGGGTGCGGTACGCCGTCGGTCCCTTCGAAGTCGAACCGATCCGCGTCACCCACTCGATCACCGATGCCACCGCTTTGGCGGTGCAGACCCAAGCGGGCGTCGTGGTCCACACCGGTGACTTCCGGCTCGACCCCGCTCCCGCCGATAGCGAGCTCACCGACGAAGCTCGATTCGCCGAGCTCGGAGCCGCCGAGGTGAGACTGCTCTTGTCGGACAGCACCAACGTCGATGCCACTTCGTCGCATACGAGCGAAACGGCCGTAGGTCTCACGCTCGAGCGACTGGTGCGGCAAGCGAAGGGGCGTGTGGTGGTTGGAATGTTCGCGTCCAACGTGCAGCGGCTCCGGCTGTTGGGGGAGCTCGCCGGGCGCATCGGCCGCAAGATCGTGCTCATGGGCAAGAGCCTCGAGCTGCAGGTCGCCTGGAGCCACGAGATCGGCCGTCTCGCATGGCCGAGCGATCTCGTACTGCCGCGAGATCAAGCGGCGGACGTTGCACGTGAGGATCTGCTTTTACTGGCCGGCGGCACGCAGGCCGAGCACGGCTCGGGGCTGACGAGGCTTGCCGCGCGCGAGCATCCCGCTCTCGAACTCGACGCGGGCGATACCGTCATTCTCTCCAGCCGTATCATTCCGGGCAACGATCGCCCCGTCTACGAGATGATGGCCGGATTTCTTCGCCAGGGGGTAGCGGTCAAGAGCTGGATCACCGACCCCGAAGTTCACACGAGCGGGCACGCCCACCGTCATGAACAAGCGCGGATGATCGAGCTCACCCGCCCGCGCGCATTCATTCCGCTGCACGGTACTCGTCACCATCTGGAACGCCACGCCGAGCTCGCGCGCGAGCGCGGCGTCAGCGAGGCGCTCGTGCTGGAAAACGGCGAGGTCGCGCGGATCGACCAGGAGGGCATCCACCGAGCCGGACGGGTCGCGGCGGGGCGCGTGGCCACTTGGAACGGTCTCACCATCACCGACGGCGTGTTGAAAAATCGACGCGCGCTCGCCCGTTCGGGAGCGCTCAGCTTGAGCCTGGTCGTCGATAGAAAGGGGCGTCTCGCCGGTCCGC
>DASWDH010000322.1:0-3621 GCA_036395495.1 Polyangiaceae bacterium | reverse complement strand
TCGAGCACGGTCCACGGCGCGGCACCTCCACGGCGTCGCCCGAAAATCTCTTCTACAACTTCGCCAATCCGCGCGCCGCCCGCGACAATGCCGTGCAAGGGGGAGCCGACCAGATGTCGCTCACCAAGTTCGCCGCGTCGCTCGACATCAAAGATCTGGGACTCACCGGGGCGGAGGTGAAGATCGACCCGGCGGCGATCACGTTCTGGGGCCACTCGCAGGGCGCGACCGAGGGGGGAATCGCCGCACCCTACATGGCCGAGCTCGCCGGCGTCGTCTTTTCGGGCCAAGGAGCGAGCCTGCTCGACGCGCTTCTCACCAAGACGAGTCCCGTCGATATCGCGGCCGCGCTGCCCTTCGCCCTATCCGACGTCGATCCTTCGACGCCGAGTGGGTTGCGGGGCGACGGCATGCATCCAGTGTTGAGCCTCCTCCAGATGTACTTGGATCCGGCCGACCCGCTGAACCATGCGGCGCTGATCGCGCCCGCCGCCTTGGGAGGGCATCACGTTTTTCAGGTCTACGGCCAAAAGGATACCTTCAGTCCGCCGATCACCGAGATGACGTACGCGGTGGCCGCGCAACTCTCGGTCGCCCCCCACGATTCCAGCGTGACGACCGCCGACTACCCGCAACAGCTCCCCGAGAAGTCGGGCTCCATCAGCGCCAACGTCGGCGGACGCCTCACCGCCGTCGTCCGGCAGTACGCGCCCCCGGCCGGCATCGATGGACACTTCGTGGCCTATCAAAATCCGACCGCGCGCCGCGACGTCGTTCGTTTCCTCGACGATCTCGCGAAAGGCATCGCCCCCACGGTCGCGCCGTAGCTCCGGTCACGAGTGAGACCTCCGACCCGGGTCGGATCGTTACTCGACGCGACCTTCGCCCGCCTGCGGTCTCACTCCGTCTGTCTTGGCCACGATCCTGCAGGGTTTGTCTGGTAACGACGCTCGGCCGGTGTTTGGCACCCAGCTTCACATCGTCTCGGCCAAAAGAGCCGCGGGGTACCGAGCATCCAACACCAAGGAGGTTCGCGTCATGCTCTGGACGATCTTCGTCGTACTGTTGGTCCTCTGGCTTCTCGGGATGGTCTCGGCCTACACGCTGGGCGGCTACATCCACATTCTGCTGGTGCTCGCCGTCGTGGCGCTCATCATCCGCCTGATCCAGGGCCGGCCCGTCGCCTAGCATGACTGCTTCAGATCGCCGCTGCCAGATCGGTTCGTCGGAGTAGCCATAGGCCCGCTCAAGTCCGTAATTTGCGTGGGCGACACGCGGCAATTGCTGATCGTGATCTGTCATCGCCAAGATCTGACGCAGTCATGCTATTCGCGAAAAGCAAGCGCGGCGGCCTCGACGGTCTTTTGGATGTCGTCGGGGCCGTGCGCCGCGCTGACGAACGCAGCCTCGAATTGCGAAGGGGGCCAATAGACCCCGCGCGCGAGTAACCCGCGGTGCCAGGCGGCAAAACGTTTGGTATCGCAGGTGGCCGCGTCCGCCCACTTGCACACTGGACGGGGGCAGAAGAAAACGGTGAGCATCGACCCGACCCGCTGGACCCGCGCGGTCACCTGACGCTCGGCGATCGCGCGCAGCAGGCCCGCTTCGAGCGCGGCGCTGGTCGCCTCGAGCCGTTCGTACATTTCGGGGGTCAACCTTTCCAACGTTGCCAGTCCTGCGCTTACCGCCACCGGATTTCCGCTGAGTGTGCCCGCCTGGTAAACGGGGCCGAGCGGCGCCACCACGCTCATCGCGTCCTCGCGTCCGCCATAAGCGGCTAGTGGCATGCCGCCACCGATCACTTTGCCGAGGCAGGTCAGATCGGGTCGAAGGTCGAAGAGCTCCTGCGCGCCGCCCGGCGCAAGCCGGCAGCCGGTCATGACCTCGTCGAAAATCGAAAGGGCGCCGTGCTGCCGGCATGCTTCGACGATGGCTGCGAGAAAACCAGGTTCCGGCGCAACGCAGCCCATGTTGCCGACGACCGGTTCGACGATGACCGCTGCGATCTCCTGTCCGCGCGCGGCGAAGAGTGCGCTGATGGCGGCCGTATCATTGTAGGGCAGCGTGAGGGTTCCCTCGGCCATTCGCGCCGGCACCCCGGCCGAGTCGGGTACGCCGAACGTCGCCGCGCCGCTTCCCGCCTTCACGAGCAGGTGGTCGGCATGACCGTGGTAGCAGCCTTCGAACTTCACCACGAGGTCGCGTCGGGTGAAGCCACGCGCGACGCGAATGGCGCTCATCGTCGCCTCGGTGCCGCTCGACACGCAGCGCAACTTGGCGATGGAGGGATAGAGGCTGCGAATTTTTTCGGCGAACCGAACCTCGAGCTCGGTGGGCGCGCCGAACGAAAGCCCCCCTTCGGCCGCCTGCTTCACGGCGGCGATGACGGCCGGGTCGGCGTGACCGAGAATCGCCGGACCCCACGACCCGACGTAGTCGATGTAGGCCGCGCCGTCCGCTCCGTAGATCCGCGAACCAGCCGCCCGCGCAACGAAGACGGGGCCACCGCCAACCGCGCGAAAAGCACGGACCGGACTATTCACCCCGCCAGGGATCGATCTTTCGGCCCGTTCGAAGAGAGAAGCAGACACCGGATCACTCATCGTTTCCACCTATCATCTGCCCCGATATCTATCGAGCAGCGGAAGCGGCGCTGGCGGCCAAACTCACGAATTCGCGGTCGTCCTTCAGCCGGGCCAGCGCTGGATCGTCGGCCAGCTTGTCCGGATGCGGGATTTTCCTGTCCACCGCTTCGCGCAGCTTGGCCACCGCGCGGCGGGGGTCGTCTTTCTCCAGCGCGACCAGCGCGAGGCCATACGGACAAGAAGCGGAATTGGGAATCACCTCGCAGATGTGGCCGAAGGTTTTCTCTGCCTCGTCGTTCTTACCTGCCGCAAGATAAACTTTGCCCAGCGTAAAGAGAACCTGCTCGTCGCCGCCCCGGTGCCGAGCCGCTTCTTCGGCGTGCAAGATAGCCTCGTCGATTTTGCCGACTTCGAGGTCGACGCGAGCGAGGTTGGCGTGCGAGGTCCCATCGCCCGGATTGAGCTCGAGAAGGTGCAAGAATTGCTCGCGAGCTTCGTCCCACTTGTGCTCGCGCGTCGCAACGATGGCGAGCCCGAGGTACGCATCGCCCAGAAACACGCCGCGATGCCCCCGCCCGAAGGAAATGGCCTGGGCGTAGGCCGTGCGCGAGGCGCCCAGTTCACCGAGCTCGAAAGCCGTCTTGCCCTTGAGCACCCACAGGCTCGCGTCCTCGGGCTTGGCAGCCAGCCCCGCTTCGCATTCCGCCATCGCTTCCCGGTACGCACCCGATTTGAAAAGTGCATTCGCGCGAATCCGGTGCTCGGTCGATCGTTCGACGCACGCGAACGACAAAGTGACCAAAACGAGCCAAGCGAGGCGCAAGCGCGTGGACGACAGCATCGGACCGGGGGTTTAGTGCCAGGCGCGAACCTGGTCAACGCAGGTGGCCCCGAATCGTGCGGCTCTCGTGGTATGCCCGCGGCGCTCAGCAAATGCTACGGTCTCGAGGTGACGCTTTCGACCCGCCACCGACCTTTCGCCGCGATTCTCATCTGCTTTTTCTTGCTCCTCGCCGGTTGTCGCCCTGGGGGATCG
>DASWDH010000321.1:0-7151 GCA_036395495.1 Polyangiaceae bacterium | reverse complement strand
CGTGGCCCTTCTGCTCGGCGAGCGGGGGTACGGCAACAGGCGCAAAGGAACGCGGCATCCGCCGGCTCTAGCACGCGGCGCGGACAAATTCAGCTCCCCACGCCGCGCCGCGTAATCACCGCAGGCGGGCCGAAGGCCGCGCCGGGCCGAAGGCCGCGCCGAGTAACCAACTCGGGCGCAGGCGGGCCGAAGGCCGCGCCGAGTAACTCAATCGGCCGCAGCGAGATCCATCGGGCTGGCGTGACGACTTCTGCCCGGCCTAGCCAGTTTTTGGCGCACATATGGAGTGAGCTATGCTTGAGGAGTCGTGTCCCCCGCTCCCCTTTCGCCGGCACCAGGAACGTCGCCCAAGCGCTTCATCGTCATCGTGGGGGCGGTCACTGCGCTCGTGCTCACGTACCTCCTGCGAGGTGTGCTCGTCCCTCTGTTCTTCGCATTCCTTCTGGCTTACGCGCTCGACCCCCTCGTCGACCGCCTCGAAGCCCTCCGCATTCCGCGCGGCATCGGGGCCATCCTGGTCATGGCCCTCATCTGCGGCGTGGGCATCACTGTGCTCATCTTGGCGGTGCCCTACCTGATCGACGAGTTCCGTCTGGCGGGCGAGCAGCTCCCCGACCAGCTCCGGGCATTGAAAGAACGGCTCGATCCATGGGCCTGGCAGGTCTTCCACATCAACCTGCCACACACTTGGGGCGAGCTCGCCTCCAAGATCGCCGATGAGCTCCGCGCGCGCACGCCCGACCTCGTTCAGGGCTCGATGGTGGCGCTCTTCGGAACGCTCAACGTCATCCTCATTTTCGTCGCGACGCTCATCGTACCGGTGTTCGCCCTCTATTTGCTCATCGACTTCGATCGCAACGTGGACCGGATGAGGGGTTTCATACCGCGCCGGTGGGCGCCGCTCATCAGCTCGATAGCCGCCGAAATCCACCACGCCCTCGGCGGGTACGTCCGTGGCCAGCTGACGGCGAGCCTCGTACTTTCCGTGCTCTACTCCGCCGGTCTCATCCTGGCCGGACTGCGTCTCGCGGTTCCCATCGGATTCATCACCGGAATGCTGGCGTTCGTCCCCTACGTGGGCTTCGGCATGGGACTCTCGATGGCGATCGGCATGGCACTGCTCGATTGGCACGGACTCAACCACTTCATCGCCGCCGTGGCCTCGATGCTGATCGTCCAAATTTTGGATGGCATGGTGATCACTCCGCGTATCGTGGGCAGAAGCGTGGGCCTGCGCCCGATCGAAGTGCTGCTCACGATGATGGCGGCGGCGACGCTTTTCGGATTTCTCGGCGTGCTTTTGGCGGTTCCCCTCGGTGCCGTGGTGAAAATTCTGGTGGGCCGCGCGACGACGGTGTACCTCGGCTCCGATTTCTATCGCCGGCCGCCGGCCACCGCTCCGGTCGAAGTTTCCAGCGAAGCGATGGCCGAGCTCGCGGAAATCAAAAAAGGTAGCGTTCTCCCGAGTCGCACAGCACGGTGACGACCGTCCCCGTCTTGAATCGTCGGGCCACATCGCAGGCGGCGTGAACGTTCGCCCCCGAGCTCGGCCCCACCAACAGCCCCTCTTCGCGAGCGATCCGCCGCGCCATCCGTTCGGCGGCGACGTCGGTCACCGTCATCACCTTCGAAAACACCGTCGTATCGAGGATCGGCGGAATGAAGCCCGCTCCGAGCCCCTGAATGCCATGCATGCCCGCCGGTTGTCCGGACAGTACGGCGCTCGAGGCTGGCTCGACGGCGACGATGAGCACCGCCTCTCCGAGCGCCTCTTTGAGAACGCGCCCGACGCCGCTGATGGTTCCCCCGGTGCCTACTCCTGCCACGAAGGCGTCGATCTTGCCGTCGGTCTGATCGAGGATTTCGAGCGCCGTCGTGCGCTCGTGGCTCTTCGGGTTTTCGGCGTTCTCGAATTGGCGCGGCATGAACGCATTGGGGGTGCTCTTGGCAAGCTCGGTCGCCCGCTCGACCGCGCCCGCCATACCCTGGGGCGCCGGCGTCAGCGTGATCTCGGCGCCGTACGCGCGCAAGACGTAGCGCCGCTCGACGCTCATGTCCTCTGGCATCACGAGAATGCAGCGATAACCACGCACCGCCGCAATCATCGCCAGACTGATTCCGGTATTGCCGCTGGTCGCCTCGATGATCGTGGCGCCTTTGCCGATGGCTCCCGTTTTTTCCGCCGCGACGATCATCGCATACGCGGGGCGGTCCTTGATACTGCCCGCCGGGTTTTGTGATTCGAGTTTTCCGAACACCATCGCGCCGCCGGGTGGCGAAAGTTTGGCGAGTCGCACGAGCGGCGTACGGCCGATGAGCTCCAACGCATCGTTGACGACGTTCGGCCGCGAACCCACCCTGGAAATCCGCGGCGGCGAGCTCATAGCGCAGGCAGGTCGACTCTCAACACGGCTCCTGCGGCTGGCCGATCACCGTCGCCTCGCGCCCTGCCACATCGAGCTTGGTGCCGGGCTGCGTGAAGTCGACCCGCACCATCGCGAGCGCCACCGGAGCACCGTCGTCCGATGCCGCGCTGGAAATCGAACCGAGGACCTTGCCTTCTTTGGAGCGGACTTCGACGCCGGCAGCCGGAGGATCGCCGGCGGTCAAGCGGAGCGGAACGATCTTTTTGACGACATGGCCTCTCATTTCCAGCCGACAGACCACTTCCTGCCCAAGGTAACATCCCTTGTTGAAGCTCACGGCTATTTTCTCGAGCGCAGCTTCCTGCGGATAATTCTTGTCGCCAAAATCGACGGAAAACCGCGGCAAGAACCGCCTGACACGGAGCGTTTCCCAGTCCTCTTCCGACGCGATGACGACGTCCGACTCCCGCGCCATTTCGGCGAGCAGGGCCTCGAGTTTGTGTTGCGGCGCCACCAACGCTCCGCCCCCGAGTCCCGTGACGTCGAAGGTTCCTCCGTAGGCCCCATGCCGTTGCGGCAGCTCGCCCAGCAATGCGCCGGCGCGCGGACCATGCGCAAATGCCCAGGAGAACTCGTGAGACGCGTCGACGTGGGTCGCGTCCTCCATGATGAGATACTTCTCGAAGTGCTCGCGAAGCGTGGGGATCCGATCGCGTGGCGCGCCGACCAGCAGACGATCGTCCGCCGAGAGCACCCACACGTCGGCGAGGATGCGTCCGATTTTCACCAAGACGAGACCGTACGACGCGCTCCCCGGGCCGAGCTTCGTAAGGTCGGAAGTGACGAGCCCATTGAGCCAGCTCTGCCGATCGGGACCGAGCACGGCGATGGTCCCCAAATGAGGGGCACGCACGAGCATCGCCCCGCGAGTGGCTGCCTCCAGCGCCGATGTCATGAGCGACAAGTTGAGGCCGGAAGCCGAAAACTTCAAGGACACCGAGCGTCGCCTGTTGCTTTAGCCGCTGGCGCCCACCTTGCCGGAGACGCTCGCGCTTGCTTGGACGCTCACCCGTATGCTGACCGAAGCGCGCGCCGTGGCGCTGGCCGAGGCCGCGATACACGCGAGGGCGTGGGCACCGGCCTGTCCTACGATCTTCGGCAGCTGGGCGCCGACTTGCCCGACGACCTCGACGTCGCCGATCAGGCGACGCCCGAGCGCGACCTCCGCGTGTAGCAAAAGCGGCAGGTTCGCTTGCAGCGTGGCGGCGAGCCGTGCGGCCATCTGCGCATTTTGGGAGACCTGCACGTTCACCACGGCCGGCGTGCAAGAAGCGTTGACATTGGCGTGCGCACGACAAGATGCATTGCACTCCGCGTCGGCACTGGGCGGCCTGACGTAGCCTTCGCACCGGGGGGCCTGCCACGTCCCACGGCAGCGCGCGTGACAAGTGGCGTCGCAACTGCCGTCGCAATCGCCGGAACACGTTCCCACACACTGCCCTTGGGCATTCTTCGCCGAACAGGCTCCGTTGCAATTGCCGCTGCACCGCCCGTCGCAGTGGCCCGTGCACTGCCCCTGGCAGTAACCGGAGAGTCGAGCCGGCTCGCAGCGTGCCACGATTTCGCCCGGATCGATGTCGGCGCTACAGGCTCCCTGGCAGTTCGCCGACGCCTGCACGTTGGCCTGACACTGCGGCGGCGTCGCGCTAGCACGCACCGAGACACCCTCGCGCATGATGGCGTCGATCTTGGCCGAGAGCGCTCCGCAGGCACCCTTCGCGCGCCCGCCCGGTTCGTCGGTCGGCGCGAGCGCCTGGTTCGGCACGCCGAGATCCATGGCCATTCGCGAGCATGCCTCGGTTGCCTCGGCTTCGATTTGGAGCGAGACCCCGGCCAGGTCCTTCGCTGCCTGAACGAATGTTCGGATCTTGGCATTCGCCTGCGCATTCGCCGTGTATTGCGCTCGTAACGCATCGGCGTTGCCCCCGAGCTCCGGACACGCTGCCGAGTCCAAACCGCCCAAACCACGCCCGTACGCGTCGCAATTCGAGATGAGCGACAGCACCGGCAACCCGAGGACCGCGAACATCAAGTTTCGATATTCCATAAATCGTTCGTACCACTCCTGAGACGTGAGTGGCAGACGTCCTCTGGAAATATTTGAATTCCCCTGGATCTTTGGCACGGTGCTGGGATGTTCGACGTGGCGCATCGCATTTCCATTCACGACGCCAACGCGCACCTGCTGGCGGTGAGGACGACCGTACGGCACACCGGCGACGAAGGTTCACTTCCCTCGCCGCTCACCTTGTTCATGCCGGTTTGGACGCCAGGCTCCTATCTCGTGCGGGAGTACGCGCGGCACGTCGAAGGCTTCACCGCGATCGCCGATGGGAGAGCAGCCGCGCACCGCAAGGTGCGCAAGAACGCGTGGCAGGTGGAGCACGCAGGGGTGCGGGCCCTCGAAATCAGGTACCTCGTCTACGCCAACGATCTCAGCGTTCGCACCAACCACCTCGATTTAACCCACGCCTACTGGAACGGCGCGGCCACCTATCTCGCGCTCGAAGCGGCTCCGCAATTGGGCGCACGAGTGACCGTCGAGATCCCCGAAGACTGGGGCATCGCAACGTCGCTCGCCGAGGACGAACGCAACACTACCCGCTCGACGCATACGTTTTTGGCACGCAGTTTCGACGAGCTCTGCGACGCCCCTTTCGAGTGCGGAAAACTCATCGAGCGGTCGTTCGTCGCGTTCGGCAAGACGCACCGTATCGCCGCCTGGGACAATCCCGACGCGCGCGCCGTGGATTGGGACAAGTTGAAGGCGGACACCGAGACCATCGTCGCGACGGAGACCCGCTTGATGGCCGGCGATCAGAGAGCCGAGGATGCCAGCCCCTACGAGAGCTATCTGTTTCTCTGGCACATCACGCCGCGTGGTCGGGGCGGTCTCGAGCATCGCGAATCGGCCACGCTGATGGCCAAGCCCAGGGCGTTCCAGACGCGGAACGGCTACCTCGACGTGCTCTCTCTCGTCGCGCACGAGTTTTTTCATCTGTGGAACATCAAGCGCATTCGCCCGGCCGGGCTTCAGCCCTATCGGTACGAAGAAGAGAACTACACCCGCTTGCTCTGGTGGTTCGAAGGCGCCACCAGTTACTACGACTGGCGCACGCTGCGTCTCGCCAACCTGTGCACCGCGGCAGAATATCTGAATCACCTGGCGGAAGAGATCGTGCGGCTCGAAGACACCCCGGGCGCACGTGTCCACTCGCTGGAACAGGCCTCCTTCGACGCTTGGATCAAAGCGTATCGCCCCGACGAAAATTCAGTGAACAGCAGCGTCAGCTACTATCTGAAAGGCGAGATCGTATGCGCGCTGCTCGATCTCGAGCTGCGCCGTCGCACCGGCGGACGCACGTCCCTCGACGATATCGTGCGTCACCTCTATCGCCAGTACGGCGCCCATGGCGTCGCCGTTCCCGAAGGCGAGCTCCCCGCCATCTTCGACCAGGTTTCGGGCGCTTCCCTCGAGGATTGCTTCGCGCGCTGGGTTCGGGCAGCCGAACCCCTGCAGGTCAATGACGTGCTCGCCCATGCCGGTCTCGCTTTCCAACGTACGGCCCGCCGAGACGCCCCTCCCGTTTCGCTCGGGCTTCGCCTGAAGCTGGAGAGTGGGCGCGCCATCGTCGATGCCGTTCCCCGCGGAGGCGCGGCCGCCCGAGCGGGGATCGACTCACGTGACGAAATCGTCGCCGTCGCCGATCGCAGGCTGCCGGAAGGGCGACTGGAGCTGCCCTTGGCAGGTCTTGCGCCCGGTCTTCGCGTACCGGTGGTCATCGCTCGCGATGGTTGGATCCGCACCGTGGAGGTCGTGCTCGATCCACCCGTCCCCCAGGAAGGAAAGATCGTGACATTGCCTGACGCCGAAGAGAGCGCGCGCAAGCTCTGCGAAGCGTGGATCGGCGAGGCAAAACCCGGCGAACCCAAACCTTCGTAGCCATGCCCCGCGAGCGGAAGCGACATGGTGGGGAAAGGTATCACCGCGCAGAGGACTTGTTCTTCTCCGCCAGCACGTCATTCTAATGAGAGGACGACCGTCGAACCGGCGCCATCGTCGGTGCGGGCTCGATCGACATCGGCCTCCGGAGCGGACAAAATGGAACATGCACTATCTTGGAACGTCGGTTGGCAGTCGGTCCTTCCCTTGACGATGTGCATCATCACGATCGTGATGGCGAAATGGTATTCGCAGTACTGGGCACAATCGACCGCACGACGCACGGCTCGGGTGGTGTCGAAGCTGGGCCGGCCATCGCGCGGTTCAGGGGTTTTTCGCCGTTGACCGAGCAACCCGACAGCCACCTCTGGTGGGTGGTGGGTTTTGAGTTGTCCGACGCTTGGCGCGTGGTATGCGAAGTGCTTAGACGTTGTTTCGAACCTGAAACGACCACGGCGGGCTGTTCCGGTGGTCGGGAGGAAAGCGATGGCAAGACTCTTCGGCTTCGTCGGTAACCGGGCGGATCTCGGGGCGCGCGTTCTCGAGCTCGAGAGCAAAGCGCTGAAGGTCCTCGCCAAGGGCACGACGCTAGGCTGGGGCTTGGGCTTTTATCAAGCGGGCGAGGTGCTCCTTCGACGCCGGCCGATCGATGAGCGGCCCGAAATCGACGTTGGCTCGCTGGCGAAAGACCTTCGGGCGGACGTCCTCATCGGCCACGTGCGGGCAGCCACGGTCGGCAACTTGCGAACCGAGAACACACACCCGTTTCGCTACCGCCAATG
>DASWDH010000320.1:0-4877 GCA_036395495.1 Polyangiaceae bacterium | reverse complement strand
GGCGGGCATCGTCGAATATGTGCGCCGCCAAAGCCAGATCGGCGACGAGATCGCGGTGCCAGCGCTCGACCAACCAGGAGCCGCGATGCTCGCCGAAAGGGGCGCCGCGACGGGATCGGGCTCCGATCCGCGCTTCGCCTTGCGCGGCATCGACGGGGGCCGCGTGGAAGTCCGGCCGGGTGCCAGGCTGAAAGTCCTCGAGAAGCGAATCGCGCCGCCCGTCTACCGCGCGCTCACGCCTCAAGGTGGCCAAGTCGACATTCTCGCCGGCGACATCGAGGGGACCTCGGGTAAAGCGGCTGCCGACGACCGCCCCTTCGTTTTACTCTCCGGCCTGCGAACGCTCTTCGAGAACCTCGATTTCCGGCTGCTGGCGCTGGCGTTTGCGCTGTTCGGGCCGCCGCTTTTCTTGATGGCCGTTCGCTGGCGCCTGCTCCTCGTGTTGAGCAACATCCACATTCCGTTCTTCACGATTCTGCGGCTGCATTACCTGGGATTCTTCTTCAACACTTTCATGCCCGGCGGCGCAGGCGGGGACATCATCAAAGCGGTGTACGTCGCACGCCACTGTTCGCAGAAAGCCGAGGCGGCCACGATGGTGCTCATCGACCGCGTGGTCGGGATGGTGGGCCTCCTCGTGATGGCGGGCACCGTGGTGCTGGCCGATTACCGGCGCATGCACGGCATTGCCCTTCAAGTCGGGGCCATCTCTCTCGCGCTCGCCGTCGGAGCGCTGCTCTTCTTCTCGTCGCAATTTCGCAAGCTCGTTCGGTACGAACAGATCATTGCCAAGCTACCTCGCCACGAAGTGATCCTACGCATCGACCGAGCTCTTTACGACCTGCGCCATCACAAGACCGGGTTGGCGCTCGGGCTTTCCCTCACCCTGGGTCTGCAACTGATTGAGGTGGTAGGCGTTTGGTTCGCTGGACGCGCGGTAGGTATTTACAAGGCGAGCTTCACGCACTACCTGGCGTTCGTGCCGATCGGTTACCTCGTCAACGCATTGCCCATCAGCTTCGGCGGGATCGGACTGATGGAGGGTGCCTACCTGAAGCTGTTCCGCGACGCCGGCGTGGCGACGGGGACGCAAGGCTTCATGCTCGGCGTGCTGGCCAGGCTCATCGTCATCGGGTGGAGCCTTCTCGGCGCGCTCTCGGCGCTCTTCCCGCCCGAGGATAAAAGGTCCGACGCGCCCGACGAGGCGGCCGCGCCAGCGACGGTGACCCGGAGCGAGACATGAGGCGGGCGCTGGTGCGTTTCCCTTCGCAGAGCCGGTCCGCGCCAGGCAGGCTCGTGCTAGCGTCGAAAATGTCGATGGACGCGAAGCCCGGCCCACCGCCGACGTCGGAAGGCGCGGAGACCTCCGACGCCGTCCTGCGGTTCCTGGAGAGCATCGGCCGCAGGTCGGAAGCCGAGTTTTACCTCGCGCTCTTTCGCGCCGAAAGCAAGGAGAGCTTTGCCAACCTGGTCATCGGGGCGAGCGTCCTTCGCGACGCCGCCGAAGCCGTCGTGCTCGACCTCAAGTTTTTGCGTGACCTCGGGTTGGTACCCGTCGTTTCGCTCGGCTTGAGCAGCGCGGGGTCCGCGGCCGCCGAGCATGTCGAGCGACTGCAACGGCGACTCGAACGGGCTGAGGTCCCATCGGCGGCGTTCGCGGCCGACACGCCGTCGCTCTCGCAGCACGTCGCCGAAACGGCCCGCAGCGGCACCATTCCCATCGTCGCATTCACGAGCGGCGATCCCAACGACGCCGCGGCGAGGTTCGATGCCCTCGGCGATCTGTCGGTCGGTCTCAAGACGCGCAAGCTCATTTTTGTCTCCCGGCGCGGCGGGCTGCGCCTGCGTCAGTCGGAGATGGAGCTTCCCATCATCAACCTGGCCACCGACTACGACACGCTCGTGGCCAAACGCTCGCTCAGCCCCAAGCGGCTCTTTCTCCTCGAGCAAGCGCGGCGGCTGCTCGTCGAGCGCGCCAGTCACCGCATGTTCGTCGCCATCACCTCCCCGCTCCTGCTTTTGCGCGAGCTTTTCACGATTCGCGGCGCCGGCACGCTCATCAAACGCGGCTCCAACATCATCGTCAAACCGAGCCTCGCCGACCTCGACGCCACCCGTCTTTCCGCGCTGCTGCAATCGAGCTTCGGGCGCGACCTCTCACCGGATTTTTTCGAGCGCGAAGTCGCGCGCGCCTACGTGGAAGAAAACTACCGCGGCGCCGCCCTCGTTCGCCAAACCCCGCTCGGCGCCTACCTCTGCAAGCTCGCCGTCGATCGCGAGGCACAAGGCGAAGGCCTCGGCCGCGACCTCTGGCATCTGGTCATCTCCGATTACAAGAGCCTTTTCTGGCGCGCTCGCCCGGACAATCCGATCGCCCCTTTCTACATCCAAGAATGCGACGGCATGGCCCGCGCGGACGAGTGGCTCGTCTTCTGGAAAGGGCTCGCCGCCGCCCGCATCCCCGAAGCGATCACGACCGCGCTCGCCCAACCCGTGGATTTCACCCCGCCGTAGGCACGTTTTCAAACTATCGGGCTCGGCCGGCGGTCTCTAGCGCGCCCTCCGACCCTTCCGTGAGCGACGTGCATCGATCGACTCGTCGTTGCAACGCACGTCGTCATCAAGATTTGACTCCCTCCGTCGCCGCCATAGCCAGCCAGTTTCCTACCTGATTTCCCCGCCGATCCCGCCGACCGCTTGATTGCCGCGACGGCCCGCTCCGAGGGTCTGGCCCTCATCACCGCTGGTCAAGACGATCGGGTAGTCGTCGACACCCGGCACCAAGAAAAGAAGTAGGGTAGCTGGCGGCCATGGCCTTCGCGATACGACCCGACCTCGCCTCCTGGCGATCGATGCGCTGCGTCACCACGTTCGTCGTCCTCTCTGCGGTTGCCTGTCTCACGCGTGGGTGCGGCAGCGAGACGTCAGGCGAAAATACGGCGACCGGCAGCTCCGGGGCCGGTGGCGACGCCAGCTCGACCGGGGGAGCGGCGGGCAGCCGAGGAACGGTGACCGACGCTGGGGGCGCCGGCGGCTCGGTGGACGCGTCCGCCGCAATGGATGCTGGCGATTCCGTCTACTCCGACGTCGCAATCGAAGGCAGCGGCCAGCGCGACGGTGGGGTTTCGCGCGTCCCGGATCTCAAAATCCTCACGTTCAATATTCGGTACGGCACGGCGGCCGACGGCGCCAACGCCTGGCCGAACCGCCGAGAGTTGGTCTATCGCGTCTTACGCGAGCAAGATGCCGACAGCGCCGGTCTTCAAGAGGCGCTGATCGGCCAACTCCAGGATGTCGCGGCGGCGCTTCCGCAATACCAGCGGATCGGGGTCGGTCGAGACGATGGCGTGACCGCCGGCGAATTCAGCGCGATCTTGTTTCGCGCGTCGCGGTTCGAGGTGGCTTCGTCGGGCACGTTCTGGTTCTCGGATACGCCCGAGGTTCCCGGCTCCACGAGCTGGGGCAACACCACGACGCGGATCTGTACCTGGGGCAGGTTCGTCGAGAAGCAAACGGGACGTTCCTATTATCACTTCAACGTTCACCTCGATAACGTTTCGCAGCCGTCGCGTGAGAAGAGCGTCCAGCTCCTCATGAAGCGCGTAGCCGAGCGACCAATCGCCACCGATCCGTTCATCGTGACCGGCGACTTCAATGCCGGAGAATCAGAGCCGGCCGTCCGATACATGGTCGGTGCCGCCTCGATCGGTGGAACGGCCAACCCCATTCCGCTGGTCGACTCGTTTCGCCAGGTTTATCCAACGGCGACCAACGTGGGCACGTTCAACAATTTCCAAGGCATCACGACCGGCGACAAGATCGACTTCATCTTCATGGGACCGAACGAGAAGGCAACAGCCGCCGAAATCGTGCACACGCAGGAGAACGGCCGCTATCCTTCCGACCATTTTGCGGTCGCCGCCGCGATCGACATGCTCGGCTGGAATTGAGTCGATCATGCATCGAAGACCATCGATGCCACGAAGCTTCGTGAAGCTTCTGGAGGGGTCGGCCCATTTTCCATTGGGGTTTTCTGGATCGAGCAGGACAAACTGAACCCTTGCTCGATCTTTCGAATCTCAACGCAAAGACGTCCGTTTCTGACGATTACTTTGAGCTGGTTTCGCTCTCCCGCCGCCCAACGGAGATTGATATGACGCATCGACGCCTCGCCTGGATGATTGGCTTTCTTTTTCTTGCCGCTTGCGGAAGCGAAACGAGCGGCCCGGGTGTTGGACCGGGCAGCGGCAGCTCCACGGGTCCAAGCGGCAGCGGCGGCAGCGGAAGCGGCACAGCGGGCAGCGGCAGCGGGGGCGACGTGAGCGGCACGACCGGAAGCGGAGGCGAGACCACCGGCCCCGGCGGCAGCGTGGGAGGGACGAGCTCGGGCAGCGGAGGGTCGAGCGTGCTCGACGGATCGGTCGGGCAAGACGCCATCGCGCCGGGTGGCTGTTCGGACAAGGGTCCCGATCCGACGCCCAGGGCCCCCTTCGTGAAGGCGAATCCGATCGACATGCGCTTCCCCTTCAGCACGCATTGGATGGGGATGTTCAACGACGATCCGACCAAAGCTCGCTGCATTTCGATGACCTCGTTGACCGACATCGACAACGACGGCGATCAAGACTTCGGCTCGGGGCAGCGCGACGTTGCCTGCAGCGGCTCCAGCAATCCCGGCGCTCCTCTCGTCTGGTGGGAGTACTGCTCTGCGGATCATTGGGTGAGGCACGTCGTAGGAACGGGTTACCATTCGGCGGCCAGCGGCGGCGCGGCCGACTTCGACAACGACGGCTGGATCGATCTCGTCGCCGGCGACTCGTGGTTCAAAAACCCCGGCGCGGGCGTGAAGACGGCGGGGGCGTGGACACGCTATGCCA
>DASWDH010000319.1:0-17214 GCA_036395495.1 Polyangiaceae bacterium | reverse complement strand
GAGGTCCGAAACAGTTTCGGACCTCCGCGCTGTCGGCCAGAAGGCGACTGAGCTCGATGGCGTCCTTGAAATTTTGCGCCGCACCGTCGAGCTGGATCTTGCTGGCTGAATTCACCGGCAGGCCATTGTCGAGCGTTCGGTACTTGCCGATGCCGTCGTAGTGCTCGAAACCGAATCCGATGGGATCCATGAGCGTATGACAACCGGCGGCGCAGGCCTGCATATCGTGTTCGACGAAGCGGTCGCGGGTCGTGCCGCCCGCGGATGGCGGTTTGGGGGGCGGCACGTTGGGTGGCGGCGGAGGAAGCGTTCCGCAGAGAAGGCGTTCGTACACCTTCCTGCCGCGCTTGACCGGGTTCGAGCCGTCCGTCGCGCCGGTGACCGTCAGGAAAGCCGGCTGGGTGAGAAGCCCGAGGCGCTCGGCGGGATTCAGCTCGGTCTTCTGCAAGTTGGTGGTCGTCGTGCTGGTGAGCCCGTAGAGCTTGGCGAGCGGTTGATTGACGTACGAATACGTGGCCGTAAGCAGCGAGGAGAGCCGCCCATCTCCTTCGAACACCACGTTGCTCACGAAGTTTTGCATCTCGGCCGTCATCGCCGCCTTCAGCGCGTCGTTGAATTCCGGGTAGAGCGTCGTGTCTTTGGGACGTTCCGGCACCTGCTCGAGGCTCAGCCATTCGCCGAAGAACGAGCCCACGGTCTCTCGCCCTTTCGTATCGGCGAGCATGCGGCGGGCCTGCTGCTCGAGATCGGCGTCGGTCGAGAGCTGGTTCGCGGCGGCGGCCGCGAAGAGCTGCTGGTCGGGCATCGAGCGCCAGAGAAAATACGAGAGGCGAGATGCGACTTCGTACGGACCGAGACGAACCACTTGGCCTTCCAACGTGGGAGCATTCGGGCCGAGCTCCCAGCGATAGATGAATGCCGGTGATTGCAACATGGCCTCGATGAGCAGCTTGATCGCGCCCGCGTAATCCAGCATCAACGTCGTGCGGCCGACCTGATAGAGCGCCATCAGCCGATCGATCTCGGCCGCCAACGGCGGTCGGCGGTACGCACGCAGGCCGAACGTTTCGACGAACTTGTGGGCGCACGTTGGGTCGCCTCCGGTCGTGGCACAGGGCGCCAGCGTCGTGACGTTGGCCGCGCTGGCCAGCGTCTCCGCCGCTTCGCGCAGCCGATCGGCGTCGAGCGAAGACACGAGACCCGCACGATGGAAAATGAAGTCGGGGTCGAGGTCCGCGGGGAATGCATCGGCGGGTTTGGTCGCGACGCTGAGCAGGTCGCGCACGGTGTTGTTGTATTCGCGCCGATTCAGCCGCCGCATCGGCATCGGGCCGGCTGCGTACGGATCCGCGGGCACACCGGTTCCGGTGCCCCCGCCCGTCGGGGGCGGGACCGGGTTCGTGGGGTTGCTCGGGTCTCCTGGGGTGCCGCTACCGGGTGCGCCGGGGCCGCGATCGTTCGGCTCCGCGATGATGGCCGTGCACGCGACGGTAGTTGCGAGCCAGAATCCACCGACCGCCTTAGCAATGGATCTCGTCATGACATGATCCCTTTTGAGTGATTCGTCGCGGCCTTCGGTTCGGCCAAACCGCGAGCCGAAGGAACTCGTCCAAAGATCTCGGTGCGGGAGCTTCGTCTCTGCGCGCCGGCTGAGTTCGCGCCCCCCCTATGGATGGAAGAGCCACGGCGGAACCTTCTATGGCCCGTCGCATGGTGGAACGTTACGCCGCCCGAATTTGCGGCTCGTCCACCAGCGCAGGAATCTTCTACCCTGATCGAAACATTGAGCATCCGATTCACACGAGCGTCTGATCCGCTCCCTGACTTCAGTGCCCCGAGTAATGGCCGCACAGGCCCACAATCGGACAACAATCTTCAGGCACCGCTAGGACCGCGGACGGATGAGCGTCGCGCGACGATCGCCAGTGAGCGGCGATCAGGGCAAAAAGAGCGCTCCCACGAACGTCGGCATCATGCCGGCGACCGTCGTTGGACTTCCGGCTTGCGTCAGTTTGCCGTCGGTCCCGATGCGAAAGACGACCAGGTTGTTCGACATCTGATTCGCGGCCAGCAAGAATTTGCCAGTGGGATCGATCGAGAAATGACGGGGCGGACCGCCGCCGGTGCTGGTGTGATTGACGAACGTCATCCTGCCGTCGGCATCGCCGATCGAAAAAAGAACGATGTTGTTGTCCCCTCGATTCGATCCGTAGAGCCACTTGCCCGACGGATGGATGGCCACTTCCGCGGTCGAGTTGCTGCCCGAAGCCCCCGCGGCTCGCGTCGAAAGGGTTTGCAGCTCGGTGAGCCTCCCGAGTGAAGCATCGTAGGTGTAAGCCACCATGGTCGAGTTGCTCTCGTTGATCACGTAGGCAAACCGAGAGTTCGGATGAAAGGCGATGTGCCTTGGGTTGGCGCCGCTTTTGGTGGCTACGCGTGCGGGGGTGTTCGCCAGGAGTTTGCCGGCGGCCGCGTCGAACCGAAACTGCGCGATGGCGTCGGCACCTTTCAAGGGAACGAAGGCAAACTGATGATTGGGATCGAGGACGATCTGATGGGGGAGGGGAGGGGTCGCGCTTGGGAATGTTTGCGTGTCGACGGGTGCTCCCACGCCGCCGTTGGCCTGGATCGGGAGAACCGCCGCCGTTCCTCCATCGTAGTTGGCGACGAGCACCCATTTGTTCGAGGGATCGACGAGCAGGTGGGCGGGACCCGCACCGGAAGACGACGCGTTGTTGATGGCGGCGAGCGTGCCCTGCAGCGGGTCGATCGAATACGCGTAGATGCGACCATTGTCGGTTTCGCTCAGCGCATACAGGTTTTTGGCCGGAGATCCCCAGGCCAGAAAAGAGGGGGCCGTCACCCCGGTGATCGGAGCTCCTCGGGAGGTGAGCGAGCCGGTCTGCGGATCGAAAGCGAAAGTCCCGATCGTGTTGCCGTAGCCGCTCGCGTAGACGCGCATCACGCCCGAAACGGAACCGCCCCCGGTTCCGCCCCCGGCGCCCCCATTGGAACCGCCGTCGCTCGCTGCGCCGCCGGTGCCCGTCGAGCCGCCGGTTCCCGCCGCGCCCGAACTGCCGGTGTCGCCCCCGGTTCCAACATTGCCCCCCGTGCTGAAGCTGCCTCCAGTTGCGCTGCTGGTGGGGCTTCCCGAGCTCGTCGACGTCGTGCCGACCGTCGATCCTGAGGCGCTACCACCCTGTCCCGTGCCGCTCGGTCCCTCGTCGCTCGAAGCATTGCTGCACGCGCAAACGAAAAGAGAAGTCGCAGTCATCCCGCTCCAAAACATTGCCCTCAGATATTTGGTTGCAGGACGCCTCAGCCGGGACTGCTCATGCATGAAGACCTTCTCTTTCGATGGCAAACGGTTACGCGCCAACAAGGTTCCATGGAAGCTGGCCGGCTGCCAGCCTCAATGGCAGTTCACGCGGAAAACCTTCATCGCTCTTGAAGGTTCGGCGCGTCCTGTGGGAAAGCTGAGACGTGAAAGGTTGCCGCGCCACCGGCTCCGCCGCGCTCTTGGCGCTCGCGGCGGCTACCGCGCGTGCAGAGCCGCCCGCTTCGCTGCGCGTCGTGGGAGACGAGAGCGCGTGCCCCAATCCGTCACAGGTCGTCGGGCTTCTCGCGCGCTTGCTCCAACGAACGAAGATCGCGCCGGCGAGCGGCTCTGCCGGCGTCGACGATGCTTCGATCTCCGACGAGGGAACGAACTTTCGGGTCACCGTCGCGAGACAGGAGCGATCGTTCGCAGATCCAACGAGGCAGTGCACCGAACGAGCGCGTCACGCCGCCGTCTTCATCGCCCTCGTGCTCGATCCACCGGTCGTCGCCGAACCAGCTGCTCCGTCGCCAGCTCCACCTGCGACCTCTGCGCCGCCACGCGCGACGTCACCCTCCGCGCCGACGGCGCCCGTCGCGCCGAGCACGCCGGTGCCGCGCCCGACCGCCGCGTCGACGCGCGAGAACGCACCGTCGGCGACTCCACCGGAGCGCGTGGGAGCAACGTCCCACTTCGATGTGGCGCTGGGAGCGCTTGTGCAGGTGGCCCCGCCGTCTTCGACGCGCAGCTGGACGACGATGGGCGGCGCGGCCGCGTGGGCGCGCTACAAGCGTGAGTTCTACCTATCGGTCGGCGCAGGTGTTCTCTACGGATCTCTTCACTTCGATGAGGCCGATGCCGGCGCATGGATCGTTCCTCTGGATTTCGCGGCAGGATGGAGTGTTCGCGTGGGGGGATGGGAAGCGGGAGCCGAGATCGGTCCGGCGCTCAGCGTTCTGGCGATCGCCGGAAAGAACCTCGAGCAGAATCAACGTCAAATCCGCCTCGAGCTAGGGGGTCGCGCCGGGGTAGCCGGTAGATTTTGGTTCAACGACAATTTTGCGCTGTGTCTGTCGCTGGGCGCAACTTGGGTTCCGTCTCCTTATCGACTGGCGGTCGACGAACCCGAGGGGCGGGGGAGCGTCGGCTCGATGCCCACGCTATGGTTGAGGGGGTCAGGCGGGCTGGCCCTCGAGATCGAGTGAAAAGCGAGAAGCTTTTGCCCATGCGCCACCATCTTTCTTCGATGTCGGCTGATGTCATGGTGGTAAAGGCCCTATCGACACAGGTTCCGCTCGAAGAGCGCGCTCCGTCGGTTCTCGTTTTCGAAGACGTTTACACCCGATGGTTCGACGAGGTGTCGCGCTGGGTGCGGGCTTTTGGTGGTCTCGACGCCGATCTCGATGATCTCACGCAGGAAGTATTCCTGATCGTCCGTCGGAAGCTTGCGCAATTCGACGGCAAGAACATCCGTGGGTGGCTCTACAGAATCAGCCAACGCACGGTGCGCGACTACCGCCGCCGGGCTTGGTTCCGGCGCGCTCCCAAGAAGGAAGAAGATCCGCCCGAGAGCGGATCGTTTGCCCGGCCAGAGGACCCGACCGAGCTGCTCGAACGCCGCGAAGCCGAACGTCTGCTCGTTCAGATCCTGGCCAAGATGAGCCAAACGCGCCGTGCGGCTTTCATCCTCTTCGAGATCGAAGGCTATAGCGGCGAAGAAATCGCGGAACTCGAAGGAGTGCCGGTCAACACCGTGTGGACTCGCTTGCACCACGCGCGAAAGGAGTTCTACGAGCTCATCGATCGCGCTCGCCGGGGAGGGAGGTTGCCTTGAAGCGACTGTTGGAGCAGTCGGATCGGTTCGATGCGAACGAGGCGTGCGGAGTGGCGCTCCTGGCGCAGGCGCGGCCGCTCGAGCCTTCTGCCGCGCGGAAACATCGCGTGTGGAACGCTCTTCACGCCTCGGGGATGAAGCGATCGATTTTCCGGCTGAGCCCCGCCTTCGCGATCGCGATCGTACTCTTCGGCGCGACGGGAGCGAGCGGGATGGTAGCTCGCATGTGGCTGCGTTCGCACCGGCCGCTTGCCTCGGCCGCCCCCCCACTCGCGCCCCAGCCCGCGCAGCGGCCGCCCGCGATCGAGCTGCCCGCGATCCCGCACCAAAACATCGCCCCGGCGACTACACCACCCGAGCCATTGCGCCGCCCGGCCACGTTCTCTCCGGAGGCCAAGCCTGCCGGCAGGTTGCGCCCGCCGTCGACCGCGCCTTCCGCCGATCTGGTGCGTTCTCCGGGCGCCGCGCTCATGGTGCAAGCGATGCAGGCGCGCCGCGCCGCTGACTACGGACGCGTGCGCGAGCTTGCCGCGGAGTACCGGTCCAAGTATCCCGACGGGGCGCTCCAAGAAGAGGCGCTCGCGTTGTCCATCGAAGCCGCGGCCGCGCGCGGCGATGCAGATGCATCGCGGCTTGCGTCGCTCTACCTGCAGGCTTACCCGACGGGGAGGTTCCGCGAGCAGGCATTGCGAGCCCTTCGTTCACCTCTTCGCTGATGCGAGATCGCGCGATGGCCGTTCAGCGGTCGAAGGCTCGCGCGACCGTGTGCGTGGCTCTTGGATTCGCATCGCTTCTCGGCGGGTGCAACTCCGAGATCTTGCTGGGCGCGCGTCCTGCCGGGAACGATGCGAGTACCTCGGGTGACGGTGAGGCGAAGCTCGACGCGCCTTCGGGTATCCTCTGGTTTGCCGACCATGAAACCGGCGACCTGTCGCAATGGCATGCAGGCGGCGACGCGATGGGCGGCGAGTACCAAGCGGGAGGCACCATCGAAATTTCCAGCGAACAGGCGCACGGCGGGTCTTACTCCGTCAAGATGACCATCGACACGAGCGACGCAGCCGATCACACCGCGCGCGTGTACCGTCGCGCCGCCACGGCCCCCGCCTACTACAGTGCCTGGTTTTACTTCAGCGAGGCGCACACGCCCGATGTTTGGTGGTCGATCTTTCTCATCCGATCCCAGGATCCCAATAACCTCGGCACCTACCGAAACCTCTGGGACGTCAATCTCGAGCGCCCCGGCGATGCAGCGATGATCATTTCATTTTACGATCACATCGCCGACAAGGACACGCTCGGCGCCTTCCCGAAGCCGGTGCCGGTCGGGCAGTGGATCCACTTCGAGGCTTTCTTCAGCTACGCGCCGCCCAACGGCACCCGGCTCACCTTCTGGCAAGACGGCGATCCGGTGCTGGATCTGATGGGTCTCGGTGATGCGCCTTCACCGGATCTCTATTGGGCGATCGGCAACGGCGCCAACAACCTCACCCCGCCGATCTCCACGCTGTACATCGACGATGCGGTCATCGCGACCACGAGGGTCGGTCCGTAAAGCTCGGAGGCTCTATCGAATGTCGATGGTCTTGCAACCGAAGCGCAGCTCGACGCTGCCCATCGGATCGGATTGGATGCGGCGGCAACTGGCGCCGCAGGTGACGATCCGTGTCGGGGTGCCGCCGGCCGGGTTGACGTCGTAATACCACCCTCCGCGCACGGGATCGCAGCGCTCTGGGCCTCCCGTGTAGTAGATGTCTTCCTCCCCGCTGCTCAGTTTGAGGTGCACGTTCACTTTGCCGAAATCCAGAGGACCCGACATGGGTTTGGGAATATTGAATTCGCACGGGAGCGCCTGCCCGCGGATCTGGTTCAGGGCATCGAGAAAGCGCTGGGCCAGGTCGGGCATGGTGTTCACGACGAACGGCGGGGCCGTGCCGCCCGCGGTGGCGAGTTGCGTGAGCGCTTGCTGTGCGCCCGTTTCGCCGGAGGTGAAAATGCCGATCACGTAGGTCGCGATGCTGCGGCTCCCGGTGCGCGCAGCGCTGAGCAATCCGGCGATGGTGGGTATATCGCTCGGCGCGCAGTTCGGAGAAGGCTGCCCATCGGTTGCGAGGACGAGCACGCCGCGATGATCGGGGTGACCTGCGACCTGGGTGTTCAATTGCACGAGCGCGCCTTTGACCGCTGCTCCCAAGGGCGTACCGCCGCCCGGTCCACGCCGCGCGAGGGCGCTCGCGAGGAGCCGCTCGGCCGGCACCGGCAGCGCGGCGATCGGTGCGGCGAGCTGCGCGTAGACAGTCGGATCGCAGCTCTGCGTGTCGGTAACCGTGCACAACTTGGGAAGCGCGGTGCAGAGGTCACCGGTCATCCCCGACGGACAAGGTTGCCCGATGTTGGTGCAGTCGAGGGCGGTCACCGAGCATGTGCCCGCGGGAAGGCACGCCGCGCCACCCGAGCAGCTGAGCGAACCCGCGCGGCACGACTTGAGCCCCGCGTCCGGCGTCGCGGTGCCCGCGCAAAATTGCGGTAGCTGGCAGACCGGCGTCGTCGGTGAGTTGACATAGCCGCAGTCCACATCGGTCCGGCATGGCGAGCCGGATCCGGGCTGCGGGAAGAACTGCAGCCCGACGCCGAGGCCCGCTGAACGGGGATCACGAAGGAAGGCGAGCAGCGCTTCGGTGACCATCTGCCACTTGCTTCTCGTGCCGATTTGCGCAGCCATCGAGTCGGAAGAATCGACGAGCAAGAGCAGGTCGACCGGCACCGCCTGCGCCTGCCGTGCTTCCAACGCACACGTCTCGCCGCCGTCGGGTGCCACGACCGACGCGTCTCGCCCCACGCTGATCGATCCTCCCGAGCCCGTGGTACTGGTGCCGGTCGTACCGCCCGAACCTGTCGTTCCCCCGGTTTCGCGTGTCCGCGGGCCGCCGCGTCCCGTCGTCTCTCCCCCCGCCGAACAACCCCAGACCGCCGCCATTGCGAGGCACGCGATCACGCGAGCGATGAAACAATCCAGACTTCGCATGCGCCGACTCCTGTTCTTCGCGTCGAGCTCGGCGCACCATAGCAGACGAACCGGGTGCTCGACCATCTGGGTACCCGACCACCTGGTTGCTCGACCGGTTGGCGGGCGAGCCACTTCCCCAACGCTTGATCGCGGCGAACGAGCGACCCAAACATTCGTGTGAAGGATGACGAGCTGCATGGACCTTGGCGCATCAGCATCACGCCTTGCAGAAATCTGCCGCTCGTTGCCAAAACGAGGCGGCGGCCCGGGTGGTGACGAGCTCCATGTGCGGAGGGGGAGGGCCGCCGTCGTCGGCGCGGCGCACGAGTTCGAAGGTCGTGCGCTCGCGCGGGGCGCGGAGGACGAAACGCGCGGCACACGGCGGCGTGCAGAAGCAGTCGTCGCCGAGCGAGCTTATCGAGAGAAGAGGGACGCGGAGGCGGGACATCGCCTCGAGGTAGTCGATGCCGAGGTCTTCGTTCGTCCAGCGGTCCCGCGTCCAGAAGCGCGTCCAGGCTGCCATGTAAGCCGCTGCCTCGTCATCCGAGCCGAAGCCGAGAGCGCGAGCAGGAAAGTAGCCTCGCGCTCGGGTGGTGAGGCCGCAGAAGCGCACGATCGCGGCTTTTTTTGCGCGAAGGACCGGGTTCGATTCGTCGCTCGGCAGCCAGACGTTGGTCGAAAGAACGACGATGGCATCGGCATCGGCGAGCCCGGTTGCGACCGACGCGATCGCCGCCTGTCCTCCCAGCGAGTGGCCGACCAACGTCAGCTTGTCCTCTGGCCAGCGGTCGCGCGCGGCGCGGCAGAGCGCAGGAACATCCTCGCGCACGAAGTCGTCGAAGGTCCAGACGCCCCCTTGCCTGGCATTCGGGCCGCTGTCGCCGTGTCCGCGAAAATCGAGGGCGAGGGTGCGAAGTCGGTTGTCGTTGAGCAGCGTGGCCAAGCCCTGTTCGCGCGGTGAATTGAAGATGCGCCGCGACGCCATCGTCGAATGAAGCAGGATGGCCGTGCCCTGGGCTGGCCCGCTCGGCTCGCGAACTTCGACGGCAAGCTGCCCCCAGGACCCGGCCGCGAAGGAGACGACCTCGCCGCGCGGGGCGGGAGGAGTCGAAAAGGAGCGGCGAGACCGTCCGATGGGCATGCGGGATCAGTCGAGCGGAAGGATGATGACCTCGTCGCTCGCGTCGAGGCCGAGGTGCTCGGCGACTTCGGAATCGATGGCGATGCCGCGACCGCCGAGATCGCGCACGTCGGCGATGACGGCGCGAAGGAACGGCGAACTCGCGAGCTCTTTGGCGCAAAGGGTACGGTTCTTGGGCGCGTCGGAAGGGGGGAAGACATCGGCGATGCGCGCCCGCCGGGTGCGCGCTACCAACGTGATCTCGTCCGTCGGCGCCGTGAAGTGCGGCCCCCCGTCGAATGGATCGATGCGATACGCGTATCGAAAGCCGACGCGTTTCAAAAGCTTCTCCACGCCCCGGGTCTGCAAACCCACCTTGCCGATCACGTCCTGCGCGTCGCCGGGAAGCAACGTCGCATACACGACGCCGTCCGGAAAAAGACTCTTGATGAATTCCTTGTTCTTTTTCGACAAGAAGTCCGCTTCTGCGTAGGAAAGGTCGGTGAAGTGGCGCCCGAGAGCTTCCCAGAGGTGGCTGGTTCCGTCCGGCTCGAGCGGCGGCAAGAGCTCCGCCAGAATCTCGTCGCGAAAGAGCGATCGGTGCGCGGCGATGAAGAGAAAGCGGACGTAAGAGATGATCAGGCCGAGCCGCTCGGGTGCCTTCCGATATTCCGGCGCGACGATGAGTCCGCCGATCTCGGTCGGCCCGTTGTACGAATAGCCGATGCGAAGGAGCGTGTGATAGAAGTGCCGGTCGAGCGTTTGCGAATATTTTTCCTCTTCGATGACGTCGAAATAGATGTAAGGGGCATCGCGCCGGCCGAGCTGCGCGACGATCATCGAGGTGCCGATCACACGCTGCTCGGCGAGATCGACGAGCACGAAGACGTACTCACGCTTCTTCGGCTCTTTGACCTCCCCGGCGAAGCTCCGTTGGGAAAGATCGATGATGTCGCGAATGGCTTGTCGGTCGTCGGGCAGATTGACCGTGTTCAGGTGGCGCGCGACCGATAGCAGCTGATCTTCGTCGGAGGGCTGGACGCCGCGGATCTCGTAGGCGATCATGTTCCTTTCAGATTGCGTTCTCGCGGGACGTCAGCTTCCGAATCTCGGGCGGTATCAGGCCGTACTCCTCGGCTCGACGCAAGAGGGTCGCGTTGTGGGGGAGCTCGGCCACGAAAATATCGGCGTAAGGCGTGGCGCGCAGACCATCGAGGCGGCGCGTGAGGGGCGACATGCCTCGCCGAATGGCTTCGATCGCCTGCGCCTGGTCGCCGGCGTCGAGATAAACGTCGTGCAGGGCGAGGAACACGGGGCTCTCGTTCAGCAGGCTCGGGGCCCCTTTTTCGATGAGGCTCGCGGCTTCTTCGGCGAGCGCGCGAGCCTTGGTGAGATCGCGGCATCTGCGTTCCGCGTGCGCCCACATGGCGAGGGCGACGGGGATGAGATCGCGGTTGCCGGTCGCGCGGTACGCTTCGGTGGTCGTTCTGAACAGAGAGCGCGCACGCGATGGTGCCTTGGGATCACTCGATGTCAGCCATTCGCACCCGCGATAGAAGAGAACGCCCAGCGTGGCTCGGTCGGGTGACGCCCAGGCGCCGCTCGAAGCGGCGTCGGCGTCGGCGCGCGCCTCGGCGAGCTCGGCGTCGCAGCTCGGATCGGTGCCGAAGGTGGCCGTCCATCCGAGCAAGTTCATGCGTGCGTGGCGGATGGCGCCGGGACTGCCGATCGCGTGGGCGATGGCAAGACCAGCGTCGATGGAGTCGCGAGCTTCTTGGCGAGCGCCGATCGTGGTGAGAGCGAAGCCGACGTTCACCGAAAGCATGGCCTCGCGCTCCTTGAGACCCGCCCGGCCGGCCGCGAGCCGTGCGCTCTTGCGCGCATCGAGAGCGGACGCGAGCTCGCCGCGCGTCTGCCGCACGACGGCGAGGCTCTGCCATGCGTCGACTGCGGCCGAGGGAATCCCGCGCGCTTCGGCGATCTCGAGTAGGTGATCGGCTTCGCGTTCGGCGGCTTCGAGCTTGCCGCCGAAGGCGTAGCGGCTGGCGAGCGTTGCCGTGCATCGCGCCTCTTCATCGACCAGGCCGAGCTCCTCGGCTTGGGCGCGCACTTCGCACAAGCGAGCCACGACGTCCGCGCCGCCTCTTCCGCGCGCATGGTCGTAGCGAACCCGCGCACCTTCCGCGCGGATTCGGCTGCCCTCGTCGAAAACGCCTTCACCGAGCGCGACGATCGCCGTTTCACGATCGGCGGCGCGTGGGTCGAGGCGGCTCCAGGCCTCGTCGAGCAAGAGTGCACGAGCGAAACTCACCGGCTTCTTGTCGGCATGCACGAGCGCGATCTCGGCCATGCGCACCGCTTCGGTGAGTGCGTTGGCAGAAAGCGCCCGGCGTGCGGCTTTCTCCCAGTGCACGGCGGCCTCGCCTGGCTTGTCGCCGATTTCGAAATGGTTGGCCACGGTGGCCGCGTCTTCGCCCATCTTCGCCAGCCACGCGCCGGCCAGTGCGTGAAGATGCTTTTTCTGCGGCTCGCCGAGCGCGGCGTAAGCCACGTCGCGCACGAGCGCGTGCTTGAATGCCCATTCGCGGGCGCCGGTCAGCCGCGAGTCGGCCTGCTCCACCAACAAGTCGGCCGCGGCGAGCTGTTTCAGGGCAGATTCGTAGGAGACGATCCCCAGCGCTTCGAGTCCCTTGTCCCAGCCGGACAGCCCGAAGACCGAGAGGCGCGCGATGGCGTCACGGCAGACCTCGTCGAGCGCGTCGAGGCTCACCTGGATCGCCGCTTCGATCGTCGGCGCCGATTGGGTGTCGCGCCCGAGAGCGGTGAGCCGTGCGAGCTCCTCGGCGAAGAGCGGCGAGCCTGCCGCCTGCGCGGCGATGCGATCGAGTGCCTTGTCGGTCGCGCTATCGGCGAGAATGGCGCCAGCTATCGCGCGCGCCGCGCGCCGGGAGACTGGGCGCAGGTCCATCTTCACGTGGTCGCGACCCATGAACCTCGGCGTCTGCCCACGCTTGCGGAAAAACTCGGGTCGCACCACCGCGAGCAAGAAGAGCGGCTGCCCGGCCGCGCGCCCGAGAGCGTGCTCCATCCAATCGATCGATTCGGAATCCGCCCACTGTAAGTCTTCCAGCACTACGACCGACGGTTCGCGATTGGCCATTTGGATCAAGAAATCAGTCATCGCGAGCCAAAGCTCGTCGCGTGCCCCTCGTGGATCGACGCCTTCGGGAAGCGCTTCGTTGGCGATGAGACGCGCCAGAAGCTCACGGGCGTCGACGCTGAGGGCCCTCTTGTTCGCATCGAGGGGTGCAGGTAGTGCGTGCAGGGCCCCGCGTGCGACCTCCAGGGTTGTCCCCTTGGAAAGCCCGAGCAGGGCGCGCAGCACGCCCGCCGCGAGACCGAGCGGATGCCCTCGCCCGAAGGATTCGCTGCGTACGACCACGATCTTGGGCGGATCGGCATGCGCGGCGATGCGCGCGAGAACCTCGCGGGTCAGGCGGCTTTTGCCGATGCCGGGCGCGCCTGAAATGCTGACGACGATCGGCGTGCTGTCGTCGACACAGCGTTCGTACACGGAGAGGATCTGCGTGAGCTCGGCCTCACGTCCGAAAAAGGGAGCGCCTCCCGAACCCTCGCCGCGCTTTCCTTTCAGCGCGGGGCCCACCACCGCCGAGCCATCCCCCCGGAGCTGAAATTCGAACCTGCTGCGGGCGAGCTCGGTGGTCGTCGTGTCGGCGAGGACCTGCGCGGGATCCGCGCTGTGCGCGAGTCCGGCGGCGCGATCCACGACTTCGCCGACCGGTCGGGTGAGATCGACTTTGCTGCGACCGGTGGCGACCCCGACTTTGCCGCGCTTTTCCGCGAGGAAACGCCCAAGCTCGAGCGCGCGGGCCGCCTCTCCGCCGAGCGCGCGGCGGGCCCCCAAGTGGGCCACGACCGCGTCCGGCCCGAGCGCGACGGCGTCGGCACCGCGTTGGCGCAACTGCTCGACGATCTTGGCGCGATCCTCGCCGGTCCCCATGCCCAGGCCGACGATCGAGGTAAACAGCCGCGTCCCCCCCATGGCCATGGTCGACTGCGCGGCGGCGGACCCTCGAGGCAGCGTCATGTCCGCCGTCGCTGCATCGGCCCCGATGCGCGCGAGGGCTTCCACGATTTCGAGGGCGCTCGCGGGACGTCTCAGAGGATCGGTCGCCAACATCCTGCTCACGAGCTCATCGAGGGCGGGGGGGACTTGGGCCACGAGCTCGGAAAGCTTCGGCGCGTCGGTCGTCACGAGCCTCGCCAGCGTGGCAATCGCAGT
This sequence comes from Polyangiaceae bacterium, assembly GCA_036395495.1. Lineage (GTDB taxonomy): Bacteria > Myxococcota_A > Polyangia > Polyangiales > Polyangiaceae > DASWDH01. The sequence goes on along the minus strand of DASWDH010000319.1, from coordinate 3,631 downwards.
CGGCCCCACGTGCGGCGGGCGCCCCGCGACGAGCTCGAATAGGGAAGCTCCGAGCGAGTAGATGTCCGCGCGAGCGTCGAGCACCCCTTCGGCCTTGGCTTGCTCCGGCGCCATGTAAGCGGGTGTGCCGACGACCACACCGGTCCGAGTGAGCCGAACGTCGTCTTCCAGCGCCACTCCGAAATCCACCAGTTTGGCGAAAGGCCGGTCGGTCGTCGAAGGGCGCGCCAGAAGGAAAATGTTGGAAGGTTTGATGTCGCGATGGATGACCCCGGCGCCGTGCGCAACGTCGAGCGCGACGGCGATCTGCCGGGCCACTTCGACGGCGTCGCGCAGCCCGAGAGGCGCCCGGCGCGTGCGCGCGGAGAGGTCTTCGCCTTCCAGCCATTCCATGGCCACGTACGGAGCTTCATCGAGCGTGCCGTAGGCGACGAGCCTCACGATGTGGGGGTGATCGAGCGCCTGGAGCAGCTTGCCCTCCCGCAGAAATCGAGCCTCTTCCGATGCATCGACGCCGCGCACCGCGATGAGTTTCAGCGCCACCCACTGCCGAGTTTCGCGGTCGAGCGCGCGGTAGACGATGCCAACTCCCCCCCGTCCCACCTCCCGCTCCACCTCGAACCGACCACCGACGAGCGAGGGCTGGTTCAGGGGAGAAATCGACATACTACGTTACCCTACTTGCCCAGGAGCCCGTCCGCCACTCGCTTTCGCCCTCGGTGGTTCCCGAGTTGGACGTCACTTGCCGGAGACCTGCATTTGCTCTAGATCAGGGCGCATCATGCTGATGTCGATGGTGAGCCTGCCGCAGGAGTTCCACGAGGGGCTCGAGAATCTGCTCGAGATTGTCGGCAAGGGCGACAACATGCCCATCGCGGGCCTCATCCCGATCATCATGTTTTTCACCTGGCTCGCCTTGCGCGAAGCGTTCCGGCACGACCGTCTCATCGCCCAAGGTCGCGAGGACGAGATCCTCGACGAGATGTACAAGTAAGGCGAGCTGACAACCCGCTGCGGCGGGATGGTTACGGGCGAAAACGCTGCAAGGGCCGATCGCGATCGGCTCCCGCCAAGACGGGCGAGGTCGTGGCAGTCGGTTTCCCCGGTGCGGGGGGGCGCGAGCCGCGGCGCACCTTGGGGGCGGAAGCGATGAAACCGATTTGGTCGAGGTGCGTGCTGGTCAGCACGTCCCCTGCGGCGACCGCCACGGCCCGCGTCAGCACGTCTTCCAACTCGAGCTCGTTACCCGGCCAGCTGTGCTCGACCAACCGCCCGAGCGCCTGCGCGTCGAGCCCCATGGGACGCCCCTTCAGACGCACGCCGAGGCGTGCGAGCCGATCGACGAACAGTGCGCGCAGATCGTCGCTGCGCGCCGACAGCGCCGGCAACGGTACGGCGCGATCGCCTAGCCAATCCGCCAGCAAAGGTTGCAATTGGCCGCTGGCCACCAACGTGTCGACCGTGGTCGGCACGGAGACGATGAGCAAAACATCGAGCGGCGTTGCGTCGCCTGCCGGCGAACGGCGCTCGGCCAGCGCCTCGGCGACAAATGCCTGGGTCGCTGCTGGAAGAGCCGCCACGCTCAAGATGACCATTGAGCCGCCATCGGCGAGACAGAGCGGCGAGGTCGCGGGGTCGCGCCAGGTCGTCTCCTTTTGCTCGTCGCTGCCTGCCGCATCGACGACCACGAAAGGTCCTGTGCGCCGCGGACCGGCGCCGTGTACGACGGCCGCATAGGGAATCGGATCGATGCCTGGAGGCGTGAGCAAGCTCACGGGTAATGTTGAGGGCGGCCCCGGCGCCGTCGTTGCACCCAGTTTGCCGATTCGCTCGAGCTCTTCGACCGTACGGCGGGCAGCCGCGCTGTAGGGGGCGACCTGCGCCGGCCTCGCCAACCTCCGGGTCAACATTTCAGCGCGCTTGCTACCGGCCGTGACCAATTGTTCGAAGCGACGAGCGCGATCTTCTTCGAGCTCGGCCGAGCGTTGGGCCAGGGCGGCGCGATCGTGTGCGCGTGCGAGTGCGGCTGAGACGGCGACCAGAGCCGCGAGTCGGTCGGCCAGTGCCCGAAGAGCGCGCACTTCTTCGAGCGTCAGCGGTTGGGTGCGCATTCCGACGGGGAGCACCAAACCGGCCACGGGCCCCTCGGTATCGGTGAGCAAAGTGAACGACGTGGCCTCTCGCACCCGCAACCACTCCAGGGCAGGGCGGATATCGGGGCGCCGCACTTCGAGCTTCTCCAGAACCGCCGTGCGAACCGTCTGCTCCGGTTCCCCTTTCGCGAGGTCGAAGAGCAGGCCGGGGGCTGACAGCGTGGGATCGGTGCGCGCATATCCCGCGCGATCGACGGTGATCAGCGCCGGAGGGTCGATGCGCCAGAGCTCCGGACTCGTCGACGAAGGTCCGAGTCCTTGTCGCAACGCCGAGAGCGCGGCGGTGACGGCGGTCTCCGGATCGGCGCGGAGCGCCGCTTCGCCGGCGCCCTGAATGGCGTCGATCCACTTCGATTGTTCGGGGGCGAGCGGCCGTGCAATGGGAACGCCGACGAGGCCGATGCCGACGCCGATGACCAGCGCCACGACCGCCATCGAGGCGCCTCGATGCGGCGCTTGCGCGGCGATTGACGCCGCGAAAAGGGCCATCGGTGCGGCGAGAATGCTCACCGCGACGAGCACCCGCTGCGTCCTCGCGACGAAGGTGGGATCGCGCGCGAGGCACATCATCGTGATGGCGAAGGCAGCGAGCGATGCGGCGAGCTCCAAGACGTGCGAAGCAGGAGCGATGCCGAGCAAGGATGCGGGCACTCCAATCAGGAGGGCGACCCAACCGAGCGTGAGGGCCGCGCTCAGCCGCTCTCCCGCGCCGAGATCGAGCCGCCTCAGGCGGCGCAGGCGCCAAGCGGTCAGGATCGTCGACGCGAGCGAGAGCGTCGCCACCACGCTGCAGGTCGCATCGACGACCGACGGCTCCGCCCACGCACCGCGGGAAACGTTCGGCCCCGCGAGCGGCGCGAGCGCCGCCCCTGTTCCGGCCAGGACGAGCGCGACGGCGGCATGCAATCGCTCCGCCCCTCTCGGGACCGTGAGCAGCCCGCCGAGCGGCGCAATGCGCGCGAGTGCCACGAGGGCGGCGCCACCGGCGAGCGAGGTTCCAAAAACGGCGGTGGCTTCGAACCATGGCAAGTGCGGCGGGGCGACGCGCGCGGCGGCGAGCAGTCCGACCCCGAAAGCGCATGCGCGCATCGACCGCCGGGTGATCGGCGTGACCCAGTCTTCGCCGCGCGCCGGAGGTGCGCTTCGCGACCACACCAAGAGAAGCCCGAGAGGCAGCACGATGAAGGCGACGATGCCCCATCCCTTGTCCGGCGACGCGCGCAGACCAGCGGCGAGGACGTAGCTCACACTGACCAACGAAAGCAGCAGCGAGCGCGATCTCAGCAGCACGGCGAAACCACTCTTACTCAGTTCTCTGGGTTGGCTGCGAGCTTTTTGAAACGCTGCTCGGGGCCCGGTGGTGAATAGAGCTGAATTCCCAGAAATGGCCGTGACCGGCCGGGCCGCCACTCGTGGCGCGTCGCAGGCGGGACGGCCACGAACGTGCCCCCCACGACATGCGATACGCGTTCTTCACC
>DASWDH010000318.1:0-6765 GCA_036395495.1 Polyangiaceae bacterium | reverse complement strand
CGGGGGCTCCACTCGGATGAGCGAGGGCTTCTTCGACCGGCTTTTTGAAACCGCACCCTTCGGTGGCACAAGCGAGCACCGGGTTTTTCTTTCCTCCCGCGAGGATCAAGAACTGGGCACCGCACGAGGGGCACGGCTCGGGAATCGGTTTTTGCCAGACTCTGAAATCACATTTGATGTGGTCGGCCGAATAGTTGGAACAGCCATAGAAGCTGCGCCCGCCGCGCCGCCGTGATTTGATCTCGATGATGTCGCCGCCGCATTTGGGGCAAGGGATCCCGAGCGGTACGGGCTTGGCATTTTTGCACTGTGGGTAGCCGGTGCACGACAAGAACTCGCCGTAGCGTCCGGTCTTGATGATCATCGGCTTGCCGCATTTGTCGCATTTGTAGTCGGTCATCCGCACCGGAATCGGCGTCGTCCCGCTGCCGTCAGGGCCGAGATCCTGCGTCGTCTTGCACTTGGGATACGCCGAGCAGCCGAGAAACCAGCCGTTCTTGCTCCATCGCTTGAGCATCTTCGAGCCGCATTCACTGCAGACCTGATCGGTTTCTTCCGGCTCTGGTTTCCACGCCTTTTGCTTGTGCGACTTGTCGAGCTGCTCGCGGAAACGCTTGTAGAAGCGCTTCAAGAGCGTCACACGGCCGAGACGCCCGGCCTCGACTTCGTCGAGCTCTTCTTCCATTTTGGCCGTGAAGTTCGGATCCATGAAGTCGAGCGCACTCTTCACCAGGCCGTCGACCACGAATTTTCCGAGCAACGTCGGCTTGAAACCACCGGAGGGAACTTTCTCGACGTAGTCGCGCGCCTGCACCTTGCTGATGATTTCGGCGTACGTGCTGGGACGCCCGATCCCTCGCTTCTCCAGCTCGCGTACGAGCGAACCCTCGTTGTATCGAGGTGGAGGCTGGGTGAACTTCTGCTCGGTGATGACGCCGGGCGGCGTGACCATGGTCAAAGCTTCGCCCTCGGCGAGCTCGGGCAACGCGACGTCGCCCTGTTCTTCGAGCGACGCCGCCTCGGCGCGAACGCCGCCGTTGGTCGTGGCGGTCACTCCGTTGGTCGTTCCGCTAGCGCCCGGCTCGGAGCCGTTGGTTCCCTCCGTCGCTTCGTCGGCCTCGTCTTCGCCGGCGAGCTGGGCATCGAGGCCTTTACCGTAGGCTTCGAGCCACCCTCCGAACTTGAGCACACGCCCGGTCACCCGAAGCCCGTAGGCTTTGTGAGCAGGTGCCTTACGGGTGACCGAGGCGTCGATGTCGACACTGGTCTGGTCGTAAACGGCGGGGGACATTTGCGAAGCGACGAACCGATCCCAGATGAGCTTGTAGAGTTTGTACTGCTCGTCTTTGAGATGCTTGCGGATGGAATCGGGAGGAAGGTCCATCGACGTCGGACGAATCGCTTCGTGTGCTTCCTGCGCGTTTTTCTTGGCCCGATAGTAATTGGGCGTTTGGGGGAGATGATCTTCGCCATAGGTGCGAGCGATCTTGGCGCGAACCTCTTGGATGGCGTCCTCGCTCACCCGCAACGAGTCGGTACGCATGTAAGTGATGAGGCCCACCGGCCCGCCGTCTTTTCCTAGGTCCACTCCTTCATAGAGACCCTGCGCAATCTGCATGGTTCGTTTGGTCGTGAACCTGAGGTAGCTCGTTGCATCCTGCTGGAGCTTCGAAGTCGAGTAGGGCGCGGGCGCTTTGCGCTTCTGCTCGCGCCGGGTGATCTTGGTGACCGCATAGCGGGCGCCCTCCAGATCGCCGCGCACCTGGGTGGCCGTCGACTCGTTCTTCACTTCGAACTTCTCGCCATCGGCGCTGAGCAGCCGGCCGACGAAGCTCGGACGTCTTTGCCCGACCAGGCCCACCCCTACGTTCCAGTACTCCTCGGGGACGAAAGCCTCGATCTCCCGCTCCCGATCGACGATGAGCCGCAGCGCGACCGACTGCACGCGCCCCGCCGACAGGCCGAAGGCCAGTTTCTTCCAAACCAACGCCGAAACGTCGTAGCCGACGATGCGGTCGAGAACGCGACGTGCGCGCTGGGCGTCGTAGAGATTATCGTCGAGCTTTCGTGGGTGCGCGACACCGTGCTCCACGCCTTTTTTGGTGATCTCGTGAAACTCGACGCGGTGGATCGGGAGCTTCGGGCGCTTGAGCTCTTCCATCACGTGCCAGGCGATGGCCTCGCCCTCGCGGTCGGGGTCGGTGGCGAGCAGGATGGCATCCGCTTTTTTGGCGGCTCCCTTGAGCTCGGCCAGAACCTTGGCCTTGCCCTCGATGATCTCGTACGTCTCCTTGAAATCGCGTTCGACGTCGACGCCCATCTTCTTGGGAAGGTCTTTGATGTGCCCCTTGGAGGCCATCACCTCGTAGCGAGGACCAAGGTACTTTTTGATGGTCTTCGCCTTCGCGGGTGACTCGACCACCACGAGTGTCTTCTCTGCCATGGACCCCTAGTACCCTAGACCTTTCGGGCCCGAGAAACGCCGGGACCGTACACGTTTTGACCAAACGCGAATGTTTTCAACCGTTTATGCGCCTGAACCAACCAGTAGGACCTTCTACTAGTACGGCTTGCAGGGTCAACGTCAAGAGTGCCTCCTGAACGAGCCCGGCCCCCAGTCCGGTTCGAAGGCAAAGATCATCGGCGTGTCGGGGGGTTGACGACGTAGCACGAAACACGTCGAGGCAGGGTCCCGACAACGAGGCTGTCGGCCCTGCACCCACATTCGGTGAGACGATTTCGGGTGGTTGGTGAGCCGGGGCAGGACGTCGGACATCCCGCACCGGGAACAGATGGAGCAGCCGCAACAGTGGGGCGTCGTCCGCGAGCAACTGGGCGCCCAACTTCAACTCGGCCAGGTTGCCGGCACTCTCCATGTCCCACGGCGCCGCCGGGACGACGAACAGCGGCCGCCGCAGCCGCCGCGCAAAACGTGCCGTCGAGCGCGCACCGCTTTTGATGGGCGCCTGAATGACGACCGTTGCTTGCGTGAGGGCGGCCAGCACGCCATTGCGTTGCGGAAACGTGCTGTACGTGGCTGGCTGCGTTCGCTCGAACGGCGAGACGAGTGCGCCGCCGGCGAGGACGATCTCATCGTAGAGCGCGGCATGTTCCGCGGGATAACAGTGGTCGAGACCCGTTCCGGTGACCGCGACCGAGAGACCGCGCGCCTCGAGCGCGCCGCGATGCGCGGCCGCATCGATGCCGACCGCCCCCCCCGACCACACGGTGACACCACGGCGCGCGAGACGGAAGGCAAGCGCGTGCGCGTGGGCGACAGCCGCGGGCGTGGGGTCGCGGGTTCCCACGATCGCCACCGCGGGCGCGGCAAGGAGTTCGCCGCGAATCCAGAGTGGGTCGGGCGGCGACGGCAAGTCGCGCAGTCGGTGCGGATAGTCCGAATCGAGCACCCGGTACACGCGGTCCATGCCCCCGCTCGGCCGAGCGCGGTTTGCAGTTGCCGAGAAAGGATGTCCGCCGACCCGACTACTTGCTGTAGACCTGCGCGCCCGCCGGGCCGGATCCCTTCGTCGCCTTCACGCTGAGGACGACTTGGGCCGCGAGCGGGAACGGGTACTTGTAGCAGTTCTTACCGGCGCCGATGTTCGCGGCTGGTCCCGTCGTCTTGTCGGCGGCGAGGACGCCAGGCGGAAGGTTGGGAACCGGCGATTTGAGCGAGAGCTGCAGGTCGAGCTCGGCGATGGGCGGGAGCCCCTGTCCGAGAATCGTGTAGCACTTGCCCGGCATCAGCATGAACTCCTTGGTCAGCTCGCCTCCCTCTTGGAGCATGCCGCCCACGGGATCGCCGTCTTCTTTCATTCCCTTGGCTTCGGTCGCGGCACGAGGCTGCAGCGCGAGCCGCACCGCGGCGGCTGTCGCCGCATCGGTCGTTGCGGGAGCAGCGGGCGCCGGCTGCCCAGCGGGAGGCGCGGTGGTCTGCGCCGCCGGCTGAGGTGCCGCGCCCGGCTGCCCTGCGGCGGGAGCAGGCTGTCCGTAACCGGGCTGCTGCTGTCCAGGCTGCGGCTGGCCGTAGCCCGGCTGCTGCTGCCCGGGCGGCGCATTGGGATCGCCAGGTTGGCCGTAGAAACCTTGCGGTTGCTGGGCTGGCGGGTCCTTCGATCCACACGCGATACCGAGCACGGTGGCTGCGAGAAACAGCGAGACGTTGGCGAAAATCGTCGTTTTCATGGCGGCTCCAATAGAGATTTACTTGCTATACGCTTGCACACCGACTTGGCCTTGGCCCTGCTTCATCTCGATGTCGAGCTTGAGTGACGTGGCCGTGGGGCTCGGACTCCGAATGCATTGCTCTTTGGCGCCGATGGTAGCAGTCGGGCCGCTCGTGGTGCCCTCGAAAAGAGGCTGCGGTGGCAAAGGGGGCGGGGTCACGAGCCGAATGGCGAGCAGCTGTACGCCAATATTTCCGAACGCCACGACTGTGTAGCATTTGCCTGGACGCAGCGTCACCGTACCTTCGCCGTGCGCGCCCGGCGCGAGCGTGGTCCTGATGATCGGGCCATCCGGCTTCATGCCCGGGGCCTGCTGCTGCGCGAGCGACTTGACGCCGGTGTCGATCGGATCTTTTCCGGCACCGGCGCCCATCGCGCCGAGCACCGCCGCGCCTTGCGCGAGCGCGCCGGTCACCATGGTGTTGAGATCGAGCACGCCCGCCTCCACCGTCGCCGTCGTGGCCGGCGGGTTGCTGCTGCCGGCATCGTACGTTCCATACGCTTCATTGGACGGTCCAGGCGTCCCGTAATTCGATCCGGCGTCAGCGTAACCGTAGGAGGCAGGAGCGAAATTGTTGGCGGGCTCCGCCGGCTGCTCGCGCTTACAGGCGACGCCGCCCAGCGCGCCGAGCGCGAATACGACAACGTCCACCAACCTTCGCCGTCGCAAGTCGACCATGGCCAATTTCATCCCGAAACACCAAACGCAGGCGGGCCGAAGGCCGCGCCGAGTAACGCAAACCACACGCAGGCGGGCCGAAGGCCGCGCCGAGTAACACAAACCACGCAGGCGGGCCGAAGACCGCGCCGAGTAACACAAACCACGCAGGCGGGCCGAAGGCCGCGCCGAGTAACACAAACCAAACGAGCTGAATTGCGCCGACCTTACACCGGTTTTGTCCGCGGCGTCATCTCGGGCGAATGACCCGCGTGCTTCATCAAGTCTTGCTCACGCGCCCCACGCGCCCCATTCGGACTTGTCGGCGGTTCGTGGTAAAAGGCGGCATGGTGAGCCAAGGGTCCCCCTCGGTCGTCGTCGCGACGCACGGCCATTGCTTCGATGGAATGTGCTCCGCGGCGCTGTTCACCAGGCTGGCTCGCGCGATCATTTCGGACGGTGCGCGGTTCAGTTATCGCGCGTGCGGGTACGGTCCCGAGCCGGGAGGCGTGAACCCCGCCCACCTCGATGGAGACGAAAACGCGATCCTCGATTTTCGCTACTGCCGCAGTCCCAAGCTCACCTGGTATTTCGATCACCATGCCACCGCTTTCGTTTCTCCCGAAGATCGCGCCGACTTCGAGCGCGATGGCGGCAAACAAAAATTCTACGATCCGGCGTATGGCTCCTGCACGAAGCTCATCTACGACATCTCGCGAACGCACTTCGGGCTCCCGGACACGCCCGAGATCGTCGAGCTCGTGCGTTGGGCCGATATCATCGACGCCGCTCGCTTTCCGACCGCCGAGATGGCGGTCGTCCGTGCCGAGCCGGCTTTGTGGCTGATGACGGTCGTCGAGAACCATGGCGACGAAGGATTTCTGTCGCGCATGCTTCCACGTCTTGTCACCGAGCCGCTCGAACAAATCGCACGAAGTCCCGAGATCCAGGCGAAATGGGTGCCGCTGCGAGACGCCCATCTGGCGTTCATCGAGCGCGTTCGCGAGAAGAGCGAACTGATGGGTGCGATCGTTTACGTCGACTTGACCGACACGATCATGGATGTCGTGGGCAAGTTCGTGACCTACGCCCTTTTTCCGGAAAGCATCTACTCGGTGATGGTTTCGCGGGGGAGAACGCGCTGCAAGGTCTCGGTCGGGTACAATCCATGGAGCGCGAGAGAGCGCCATCACGACATCTCACGTATCTGCCAGCGTTACGGAGGCGGTGGCCACGCCGTCGTCGGTGCGATCACATTGCCCCCCCATGATATTGCGCGGGCAAAACAGATTTCGCTCGAGATTACCCACGAGCTCAATAGCTGAACTCGCAGCACTCAACGCGGGCGGGTTTTCGTAAATACGACGCTGAGCACGAAAAGCACGGCGAAGCCGCCGCTTCCCAAGAGGCAGTATTGGGCGAGCCTGTCTTCCTGGTGGAGATGCAAGGCGAGCGCGGCTCCGGTGCCCAAGAGTGAGGCGCCGGCGTAAATGGCTTGGCGGACGGCCGCATAGAGGAGACGGGCCCCCTCCGACAAACCTTTCACCTTGATCTCGAGCTCGCCCCGCACCGCGCGGGTCAGGTACTTTCGAAGATCTTCCGGCAATGTCACTGCTTGAAGCGCTAGATCCTTGGCAGCTTCGAGAGCGATCTTCGTCCAGTCGCGCTCGCCCAACACGAACTCCTGCAGGTACGGGCTGACGACCTCCATCGGGCTCATCTCCGGGTCGAGTTGCGTGCAGACACCCGTCAGGAGAAGGAGCGTGCGCTCGAGTAGAACCCAGTCACGCGGAATGTGGAACGCTCCCGAGAGCTCCCGCAGCCCGATGTTCATGCGGCGAAGGTCGAGCAAGTTTTCCAGGCTGCGCAGAGGGTCGA
>DASWDH010000317.1:0-5442 GCA_036395495.1 Polyangiaceae bacterium | reverse complement strand
CGAGTCGTGCACGTTGTAAGAGAATGCCAGAAAGTACCGCACTCGCCCGCCTTGGATGGCGCGTACTGTAGCACCCCGGCCGGCATGCGCGTCACCGACCGCGCGGGGCTTGCTGCGTTCGCGTGCCGGAAACCTCGTGCTATGGTTCGCCGGCGCGTCGCACGCGGCCCCCGCCTCCCGTAACACGATGGAAGTTTCCCAAACGGACGCCGACAGTCGACAAGCGAACTCGACGCTCCGCGAACCGAAGTCCGCGTCGGTGCGCGCGCGTGTCGTCTCCTGGTGGAAAGCCGTGAAGCCGGCCCTCCCCTTCGTGGCGTCTTGGCTGCTCCTCGACGTGATGCTGAATCTTCGGTACCCGCAAGAGGAGCCGTTGCTGTGGTATTGCGTGCCGTCCGTCGACGTCATCGGCCTATTTTTCTACCTGGCCGTGTTCGGATGGAACCGGTGGCGCGTGCCGGTCGCCCTGCGCATCGTTCTCGTCGCGTTCGTATTTCTGGTGCGCTTCATTCGGTTCGGCGACGGCGTGCAGCGCAGGTACTACTTCCAGCCGTTCAACGTTTATACCGATCTACCGCTCGTTCCCAATCTCGTCCGATTCTTCTATTCGACCACTCCTTGGTGGAAGTTCTCTCTGTTCGTAGCTCTTGCGCTGGGGCTGGTCGTCGCACTCGCCGTCGGAACGTATCGCGCTCTTGCCTGCGCGGAGCGCTATCTGTCCGAAATGCGCAACGTGCGGCGGGTCGCCGTGGTCACGGTCGCTTCGTTCGTTCTCCTCTCGCTCCTGCCGCGGGATCCCGCTCACGCCGATTTTTTTTTCGGGGGATTCGGCGAGAGTGCAATCCCCCGCCTCAAGCACGAGGCCCAGTTCTTACTCAATGTTTATGGCTACAGCGCAGAGAAAACGCAGGCCATCGTGGAGGCGCAGGCGCGGCTGGCGCGCGAGCCGGCCGACCTCGCCAAACTGCACCACGCCAACGTCTATCTCATCCTCGTCGAGTCGTACGGCCAGGCCACGTTCGATCAGCCATTCCTCGACGAACGCTCGCATGAGGTCTTCGACTCGTTCGAATCGGAGCTCACGGCGCGTGGGTTTTCGATTGCCTCCGGTGTACTCGACTCACCGACTTACGGCGGCCAGTCGTGGCTCGCCCACGCCACGCTCGCCACGACCGTTCGCACCGCTGACCAGTTGCAATACGAGCTATTGCACACGCAAAAGCCCAAAACCATGGCTCGCTTTTTCAGCGACGCCGGGTATCGCACCGTTCTCGTTCAGCCGGGTACGACCCGCTCTACGCCGAAGCAGGAGTTCCATCAGTTCGAGCACCGGTACTACGCGCAAGATTTCCATTATGCCGGCCCGTCCTTTGCCTGGGCCACCATGCCCGATCAGTACGTCCTCGACTTCATCCGCCGTAAGGAGATCGAAACGCAGAAGGGCCCCCTTTTCGTTCAGTACACCCTCGTTTCCAGTCACGCGCCCTGGAGCCACCAACCGGTGGTCGTGGACGATTGGTCGCAGTTGGGAGACGGCAGCATCTACAATCGCCTGCCGATGGTTCGCTTTCCCATCACCTGGCCGGACTTTGCCGACGCATCGGAAGCTTACGTTCGCTCGATCATCTACGACTTCGATGTCCTGAAACGTTACATAGCCTCGTTCGTTCGCGACGATTCGCTGATCATCTTGCTCGGTGATCACCAACCGGTGCGTGAGGTGAGCGGGGGGGAAGGACACCGCGGCGTCCCCGTGCACGTCGTCAGCCGAGACGCAGCGTTCCTCGAGCCGTTCCTGGCCCGCGGGTACGTGCGCGGAATGCGTCCGCGGCTCGAGGAACCGCACCCTCGAATGGAAGAGTTTCTGGTCACTCTTCTGCGGGACTTTTCGGCGGCGCGCTGACCGAAACTTCCGCCGCTCGGTGCGATCGCGGGGCGTAGGACCAGTAGAACCCTCGCGCAAACGAAAGAACGACGGCTGCGCTTCCCAACGCTGCCGCCACGGCGCCCAACGCGTTCGGCAGGGCAAGCGCCGCGCCGAGCCCGATGGCGAGCAACGTGAAGGCGTGACGGCCGAGGCGGGACCGGGGCATTTCGCCGCCGCGCCCAGGCACCACATAAATGCACAGGACGTACAGGTAACGCAAAAGACCAGTGCCCAAGATCCAGACGCCGAGTTGCCCGCGCATCCAGAGCTCGACGTCCACTGCCAAGACGAAGAAAGCGTCCGCTTCCATATCGAAGTGCGCCCCGAACGCCGAGGCGCCCCCCAGGCGGCGCGCCAGCCAACCGTCGAGTCCATCCAGGATGAAGATGCCGATCGCGACCGCCCCCCAAAGCATCCCGGGCGCCCGATGCAGGCCGATCGCCAGCGCGGCGACGATGACCACCCGCAGCGCGGTGAGGGCATTGGGAAGAGTCGTGCCGAGACGGTCGGCCCAACTCCGTCGTTCTCGGACGAGCAGGACGGCGAACGAGACGAGCGCAGCGAGCGAAACCGGCCATGGCCGTTCGACCAAAAGGGAAGCCGCGAAAGCGAAGAGCAGGAACAGCGCGTGCGCGCGGGTCCACGCCTCGAGACGCGGAACGGAAAGGCCGGGCATGGGGACTTCGAAACGAATCGTGGACCAGAACCGTCGGCCTCACAAGGGCCCGTGCTATGAGCGACCCGGTGGGCGGCCGCTCGCGTGGAAAAGGGAGGACTTCGGTCGAGCTTGCCGTCAGCGCGCTCGTCCTCGTGGCAACGCTCTATTTCGTGGGGGTGGGGCAGCTCTGGGCGCGCCTGCACACGCTGCGACCCGCCTGGTTGCTCTTGGGTGTTTGCCTCACATTTGTACAATTCGCACTGCTCGCCGGCCGCTGGTGGTTCGTCGCGTTGCGGGTGGGCGTCCCTCTCTCGTATCGGCGCGCACTGGCCGAGTATTACCTCTCGACGCTGCTCAACTATGTGGCGCCGTTCGGTCTCTTCGGAGATGCGGTGCGCGCGTTGCGGCATGCCGCGCGCGCCAGCGAGAGTGCCAGAGAGCGCCCCCTCGCCCGAGTTCTTTCGGCAATCGTGCTGGAAAGGACTTCCGGCCAGATGGCCCTGTGGCTCGTGGTGCTGGGTATAGCTCCCGACTGGTGGGGGATCGCGTCCCCGGCGCTCTGCTCGCACGCGTGGTTGGTATTGCCGGTCGGCTCTGCCGTGGTCTGCGCGCTCGTCGCTCTGGCGTGGGTGGGACAGAAGAGAGGCTGGCTCGTGCTTTTGCGCAGCGTCGCTGCGACCGGCGCTCGCGTGCTCTTTTTGCCCGCGAATCTCATCGTTCATCTCGGTCTTTCTTTGACGCTCCTCACCGCCCACATCGCACTTTTCATCGTGGCGGCGCACGCGCTCGGGCTCGAGCTTGCGCCAGGTCCGGCGATTCGGATCGTGCCGCTCGTCCTCGTCGCCTCGAGCGTGCCTGCTTTCGTGGGCGGCTTCGGAATACGCGAGGCAGCGGCAGCGGCGCTCTACCACCTGACCGGTCTCAGCGCAGCCGACGGCGCCGCCATCGCACTCATCTACGGGAGCGTGGGACTGGTGGCGAGTCTGCCGGGTCTCTTCGCGTTGCAGTGGCGGCGTCGACACACCTCCGAAAGCAAACAGGGTTAGACTGAGCACGTGGCAAGCAAAGGACGGCCTTACCGCACCTTCGTGATCGATGGTTTCGAAGTGCTCGTCGGTCGCGGCGACCTGGACAACGACCACCTGACCTTCGACGTGGCCGAGCCATGGGATCTCTGGCTCCATATTGCCGGCGGCACACCGGGCAGCCATGTCGTTGTCCGCAATCCCGACAAGCTCGTCATCCCGCGGCCGGTCGTCGAACGTGCCGCCGCGCTCGCGGCTTGGTATTCGAAAGCGCGCAGCGCGAGCAAGGTCGAAGTGCACGTCTGTCGGGCGGGTGATGTGAAGAAGCCGCGCGGCGTTCCCGCTGGACTCGTCGAGATCGCACGTTACAAGACCCTCCGGGTGAAGCCCGCGCCGTTCGATGGCGGAGCAGAAGAGCCGTAGAGCCTATCTCGGTCGACTGGCGAGTACGAGGAACTACGCGCCCACCGAGATAGGTTCTTGGTCTGGGCTAGTCGGCCTGAGACTTTGGCCTCCTTGAGCTCCCCTTCCACATACGGTAAACCATTCTCAGGGATGAGGGGGCAAAGGCGTAAGCAACCACGCTTCTCCGTGGATCTCAGCATCACGTTGCGAAGCGACTCGAAATTGTGGGCGGCATCTGCGCACAACGTATCCGAGGGCGGAGTTTTCGTTGCAACGAGGGAGCTCAAGCCGATCGGAGCCGAACTCGATCTAACGCTGAGACTTCCGCCTCCTCAGGGGGCGGTGGCAATTCGTGGCGTCGTGCGTTGGATCGGCGAGAACGCGTCCGATCACGAGGTGCCTCTGGGAATGGGCATCGAGTTCGAGGAGTTGACCCCCGACTCGCGCCGAGCCCTGCGGTCCTTTCTCGCCATGAACCACCGCCCTTACGATAGCGTGCGCTGCGGCCGATCGAAAGACGTCAAAACGTGGCCGCGAAGTTGACGCGACCCGCGCCGATGCTTGCGTTCACGCGCAGCGCTGTCCCGGCGGCTGCGTCTTTAGCGGGTCGTTGGAGCACGAATCCAACGACGCCCACCCCGATGGCCGCGGCACCGACGGCAAATCCAACCGTCGATACCGTCGCAAAGGACTCGGCACGGTCGAGTGCATCCCACGTTTTAGGTGGACATCGACCACCCTCGCATCCGGCTTCGGCCAAATTCTTGTTCGATAGCGCTACCAGGCCGGCGATCGCTCCCACCACGATGCCGGTACCGCCGATGGCCAATCCTGCATACCCGACCGTCCGCCATGGGCTCGCCGCGTCCTGGTCCGCGGCGGGGGATGGCGCGCGGATACCGGTTTCGCGGTTGGCCGCGACCGCCGAGTCGAAATCGATGACGACCTTCTTGCGATCGCGCTCTTGCACGGTGATCGACTGCGAGCTTCGCTGCTGACCCAGTCTCGACACGACCTGATGGATCCCGGGGTCGACGCGAAACTGAGATTGCAAGGCGTTCGGAGCCACACGCACGCCATCCACGGTAACCTCGGGCGGCGCGGCTCCCGGCGAAACGGTGATCGCGAAGCTCAACGTGGGAATGCGAGCATCGAGGTCGGCGAGCAGAGTCTCCGCCTTGGATCTTGCCGCCTGAAACGGTGCGGGATCGCTGGCCGTCAGCGGAATCGCGACGATGCGTTGCATGGTTTCGCGCGCCTGGACGAGACGTCCCATCATTTCTTGCGTCCGCCCGATTTCGAAGGCGGTCGTGGTCACCTGCATGACGGCATCGGCTGCCTCGAAGCTTTTCAGTGCCGCGCCGAGGTCCCCCTGATCGCGCAGCGTCCGTCCTTCGGACATGAGTGCGCGTGCTTTTTCCTTGTCG
>DASWDH010000316.1:0-13785 GCA_036395495.1 Polyangiaceae bacterium | reverse complement strand
AAGCGTGGCTGGCCGGGCCTTGCGGCTGGTTTTTTTCGAATGCGAGATTCCGACGGCCTCGCCGTATCTTACGTTGGGTTAAAGGCCAAATCTGCTGATCGCGATCTGCCGATGCCAAGACTCAGGCAGTAAAGTTAGTTGTCAGTCGGTCCCATCGGCGGCGGCATCGGTCGACGCTTCTTCGGCGTCGCTGCCTGCGTCACCGGCGCCGTCGGCGCCTGCTTCGGTGGCGTCGGGCGGCGCGGCCATGTCTGCGCCGGCGTCAGGCGATGGGAAGCTCGCGTCCGGCGTCCCGCACACCGGTAGGTCTATGGACGTGACCGGGGGAGAGCTCGGAGGTACCGTGCAGACGCCGCGCGACGAGGGCGCGGTGTCGATGATCTGCCGACCCGGATCGCTGCCGAAGCACTTGTAACCTGCCCTGCAATCATCGTCTTCGTCGCAGACGGCCATGCAGAAGGTCCGCTGAAAGCGGGTGGAAACCGCGGAGCTCGAGCAGGATATCTCGTTGAAGGCCACGCAGGCGGCTTCATCCGGGCAACGATCCGGCTCGCAATTGAACGTCGTGCAGTACCCGCCTGGTTGCGTCGTGTCGCATAGGCGGTCGCCGCTGACCGAGCAGTCGGTGGACACCGTGCAGTGATCCCCGATCTTCGGCGCACACCCGCCGGCCAGAGCACCCATCCCCACGACCAAAGCAAGACGCAACGACCAGACCCGACGGCAATTCATTCGCGCGCACCGTACGCTCGAGACACCGGCTCCGCAAGATGGTGGTCGTGGAGGCGGGCCGAAGAGCAATTCCACGGCCAGAAGCGGCCGGCCGCGAAGCGCGCTGCCGAGCTTGCAACGTGACCAGGGCCCCTTCAGAATGAAAAGCGCTTTCGTTGACATAGGGGAACGAGGACTCTACATATCTGCCGGCTTCAAGGAGATCACGCCAAGATGGCCACGTACATCACATCGGATTGCATCAATTGTGGAGCATGCGAGCCCGAATGCCCCAACGATGCGATCAGCGAGGGCGACGACATCTACGTCATCGATCCCGACCTGTGCACCGAGTGCGTCGGCTTCTACGATCACGAGGCGTGCCAAGCTGTCTGTCCGGTGGAGTGCTGCCTACCCGATCCGAGTCACCCCGAAACCGAAGCCGTCCTCATCGAGCGCGCCCTCAAGCTGCATCCCGACGACGCGGATCTGCACAACCGAGCGGCGGCGAACGACTACCCTTCGCGGTTTCGGAAGTAACCAACGTCTCCGAAAGCCACGTGGCGACCTCAAATGTTTGCACGCTGAGGATCGCCGGCCTAGTGCTGTCCACCAGAAATTCGGCCATGTTTGCGAATGCCGTCGTGTTGGGCGCCGGAGGCGCCGCGGGGGTGGGGCCCCCGATAACCAAGGGAGAGTGCCCGCAGCGCAGCTGCGCCGCGCGAAGCGCGGGAACGGCACTAGCGGCGATGATGTGTGTAGCGGGCTGCGGTGGGGGAGCGCCTCTTCTACATGGTGCGCACGCTCTGCCGGCAGGTGGAATCGCCGCAGGTGCGGGCCTGTCGGGCACCTTCGCGACCGGCGATGCGGCGGCAGCCGTGCGTTCGGCGCGCGCTTTGCCGGCTGCGGGTGCCCTCGATGCCGAATCGCAAAACGCGGCGGCGCGCGGCGAAGCCGTTCTCGCGGCGCTGGCGCCGAGTGTTGCACCGTGGGCGGCGGTTCGCTACGGCTTCCCCACGTCCAACGAAGCAGGATTGACCTACGCCGGGCGCGTGCTGCGTCTCGATTTTCGTCACGCCTTCGAGGACGACTCGTTCGCGCTCTCGATCGGAGGCGGCGTGAGCGCCGTCGTCGGCGCAAAAGATCGCCAGGACGTACCCGCTTCCGAGTTCCACGTTGCGCCCAGCAGCACAGGATTCGATGTCCCGTTGCTCGCCGGTTGGCGGAGCACGGCGGGCGTGGTCTCGCTCTGGGGGGGCGTGCGCGGCGGCGTCGAATGGCTGAAAGGCGACGCTTCACTCGACACCTCGGATCCACTGGTGCGTGGCCGACTCGATCTCAGCCGCTGGTACGCCGGCGGCGTGTTCGGGCTCGGACTCGGATTTCGCCATCTGCATGGGGCGATCGAGCTCGATTCGTACTACCAGAAGATCGAAGGCTCGATCGCCGACTACAACGTCAGCCTGAGCAGCGTCACGATCACGCCGGCAGCTGCTCTCGTTGCTACGTTCTGAGGGGCAAGCCCGGCGCGCCGCTCGTCAGCCATCGCGCGACGAGAGCCGCAGCAGAGCTTCCCGCCGCGTCGTGGTGCCGTTTCCACTCTTCGCGCGCGGTGGCGCCCACCATGTTGGCAACCCCCAAGACGACGCCGAACGGCGTGCGACTCTTCGAACACGCCCATGCGACGCCGAAGGCTTCGAGGTGTTCGACGTCGCACGCATGCGCCGTCGCGATGCGATGCGCTAAGGCATCGTCGGTGGTGACGGCGAGCGTCGTCGCCAGGCGCGTTTCTGCCGCGCCGCACTCGGCAAACGCGGTCGAAAGCGCGAGATCGATATCGGTGGCGATGGTCATCGGGCCGGGGAAAGCTCCTTTGCCTTCGACCTCGGCCGCCGATACCAGATGGAGCCGCCGGGCCACGATCACGTCACCTATCGCATGCCCGCGCCCGAGATATGCACCGCAAGTCCCAACCAAGATCACGGCGCTTGGGTCGGAACGTTCGAGCAGTGCCGCCGTTCCAGCGGCCGCCGACACGATGCCGATGCCGACCGCCGCGGCGACGACATTCCGCCCTGCAACCGACTTATGCAAGTCCTCACCTAGGATCGAACGGAAGCCGGAGAGCTCCGGCAGGTGGGCCGAAACGAGGAGAACGTCAGGTGCGGGGATCATGCGCATTTTTTCTGGCCAGGAGGCCAAGAATCGCTTAACAGAAGGGACATTGGGTCAGTGGCTCGCTTGCCCAACTGGCCCGACCAGCCTACACTCGTCTACGCAATGTCCCTACGCCCCCCTACTGCGCTTCGAGCCGGGACCATAGCCCTCTTGGGGGCCTTGCTCGGCTTGGGATGCTCCGGGAACGTGGTGAGTGCGTCCGATGCCAGCACGAGCACCACGCAGGCTTTGCTGCGGGTCGAAAGGACGGCGACGGCGGGCGACGCGACGAGCTCGGTGCGCGCCCACGCCTCGGCGTATTTCTTGCGCTTGCAGGCCGGGGCCGACCAGGCGCTGGCCGCGCGCCTCGTCGGCGCCGCGAACGTGCTGCCCCCCGCAGGCCAATGCGAGGCCGTCGAAGTGCTGGGCGACCAGGGGATGTCATTGTCGTCGCTCGGGCCTCTCGACCTTGTCGATGTCGGCGAAGTCACGCTCGAAGCGTCGCAGACGCGCGCGACCCTCGCCGCCCGGGCATTTCCGGATGTCGTCGATCTGGTCTCCGGCGTCGTTTACACGACGCGCGATCTGGTCGCTGATTCCTTGCCCGAACAGGGGGCGTACACCTTTCGAATTGGAGGGTCGGCCGCACTTCCGCCGTTGGCGCTCCAGGCGCATGCCCCCGGGCCGGTCCACGACCTTCGCGTCGGAGGCGCCGCGCTCGGCAGCGAAACCATTGCGGCCCCTCGACAGGATCTCCACGTGACGTGGCAACCGGCAGCGGGCACCGACCTCGTGTATCTCGAGCTCGCGTCGATGGAAGACGGGCCGCTCGATCGAATCCGCTGCACATTCACCAACGAAGGGCGTGCGGTCATCGCCGCTTCGGCGCTCCCCAAGGCAAGCCTGCAGAGTCTCGCCATGCACTTGGTGCATCGCGAAGCCGTGGTTGCCCCGGGGCTCGATGGGGGAGAGATCCGCTTCGACCTCGCCACGAGCGGAACTCTCCGCTTCGAGGAACCCCGCCCCTAACCATCGAGGCGACGAGCCGTGCTCCGCGATTCACGATGCCGCAAGATGTTGGGCCTTTGCAGAACACTGCCCTTCTTGCCTTTCGTCGTTGCTTGCTTCGCGCTCGCCGCCGCCGCATCGGCTGAACCCATCGGCGACGCGCCGGAAGGTCAACTGTCCGTTCGGCGACGTCCCACCAGCGCGCGCGCTCCGCTGACCTACGCGGAGACGGTGCGCCGCTGGCACCTGCAACCGTCCGCGACTCCCTCTTTCACGCCCGATGGTCGGCCCATGCTGGTGTTCGAGGTGCTCAACACGCAAGAGCACGTCGAGCTGACCCCGCAGCGTGATGACGGAGGGTTCGGCGCGGAGGACCTCGCGCTCGCCGCCCACGCACTTCGCGATCCGCGCACGGACGAAGAGTGCTCCGTCGATCCGCGGCTACTCGATCTCGCTTACCGAGTCGAAAGGCGCTTTCAGGCGAAAGCCCTTCGGGTCGTGTCTGCCTTCCGCACGCCTCGGCGGCGACATTCGAACCATGGCAAAGGCCGCGCGATCGATCTGGTCGTTCCCGGCGCTCTCGACGGCGAAGTGGCGAGGTTCGCCCGGATGATCGGATTCGTGGGCGTCGGCCTCTACCCGCGAAGCGGTTTCGTCCACCTCGACTCGCGACCGCGAAGTTTCTTCTGGATCGACCGCAGCGGCCCCGGTCAGCGCGGCCGCCTCCGGCAAGTCCTTCCGAAGCTCGCGGAGCTCTCCGACATGAAGGCGACCGAGCGCGGTGACTCGCCCCCTGGCGCCGAGCCGGGGACCGACTCCGAGAACGAGGACGGCGAAGACACGTCCGAAGGTCGTGCTCGGTAACGCGGTGTCAACGCGCGTCTGACGGCGGATCGTCGATAGGATAGACGAGCTCGCGGCGGGCACCGCCTCGCTCGTAGGCGATGCGCAGCTCCTTGGCGATGGCCAGCGATTGGAACGCGGTGAGCGCCTGCTCGGGGCGCTCGATGGGTCGCCCATTCACCGACGTCACGATGTCACCCGGAGCGAGGTCGACGCCGTTCCACATGGGATCTCCCTGGCGCAAGCTCACCACCCGCCAGCCCCGAAAGCGGCCGCCAACGAGGACAGGCTCCACCTCGAGGCGGCCGAGGAAATCACCGAGTCCGCGCGAGAGCGTGCCGACGACCTCCGCTCGCGACAATCGCCCGGGCCGTCCCGGCGCATCCGCCCTGGCGTTCGGTCTCGGTTCCTTCGGGCGCGGTTCGTTGGGACCGCCGGCATTGCCTGCTCCGCATGCACCGATCGCCAAAGCCACCGTGATGATACCCGCCATCCGACCGACGCTAGCCATGGGCTTCAGAGTCGATCGATAGCGGCGACCGCGTCGGCCAGCACTGCGTCGACGTTTTGGTTCGCGTCGACGTGGACGACACGGTCGCCCGGCACGAGCTCTTCGGCAACCGCGTACGCTTGCGCGAGCCGTTCCTGCAACCCGGGGTCCTCGTACAATTCGCGGCTGCCGCCGCGACTGCCGCGGCGACTCGCCGCGATGTCCGGACGTACGTCCAACACCAGCGTGAGATCCGGCCGGCGGGCATGGCGATTGAGCTCGCGAATCCAGTTCACCACGCGTTCGACGTCGCCGGGAGCCGTCGCACTCTGATAGGCGAGGCTCGAAAGATCGTAGCGATCGGAAATGACCATGATGCCCTTCTCGAGGCGCGGCAGCACTTCTGCCTCGAGATGGTCGAGTCGATCGGCGGCGAAAAGAAGCGCCATCGTCGCCCATCCCGGTGACATCGCCCCCGCCTCTCCGTGGACGACGATACGGTGCGAGAGAATCTGACGGATCATCGCGCCCATCGGACCGGTGCTCGGCTCACAGGTGCGGTGCACCGGTCGCCCTCGTGATTTGAAAAAAGCGGTCAGCTGCTCGACGAGTGTGGTGCTGCCTGACCCATCGATCCCTTCCGCCACGATGAAGAGCCCCTCGCTCATGTCGCCTCCGCGCCCGGACAGCGATCTTCACCGAGCACCACGTTGTCGATGAGTCGCGTTTTGCCCAGGCGAACGGCAATCGCGAGGAGCGCGGGTCCGGTGAGTATCGCGCCGTCGTCGATCGGTACGAGCGTGGCTGGATTCGTCAGGGCAATGTAATCGACTGCCGATATCAATGCGGTCACCTCGGCGACGGCCATCGCGCGAAGAGCGCCGGCTCGCCGTTCTCCGGCGGCGAAAGCCGAGCATGCTTGACCGAGTGCGCGCGGGATCGCGCGCGCGCGCTCGCGCTCGTCCGCCGACAGGTAAGCGTTGCGCGAGCTCAGCGCCAAGCCATCGGCGTCGCGTTCGGTCGAAACGCCCACGATCTCGACGTCGAACAGCAGATCGCGCGCCATGCGTTCGATGATCTTGAGTTGCTGGAAGTCTTTGCGTCCGAAAACGGCAACACACGGGGTCAGGAGCGCGAACAGCTTGGCCACGATGGTCGCCACGCCTTCGAAGTGCCCGGGGCGAAAGGGGCCGCACAGCGTTTCGCCGAGCGCTCCGACCCGCACCCGCGTGGTGTCGCCGGGCGGGTACATTTCGCCCATCTCGGGAGCGAAAACCAGGTCGACATCAGCCGCCGCGCACTGGCTGAGGTCGCTCTCGAGGTCGCGAGGGTACCGCGCCAAGTCTTCGTTCGGCCCGAACTGCGTGGGGTTCACGAAAATCGACACGGCGGTGTAAGCCGCTCGATGCCGCGCTTCGTCGACGAGGCGCAAGTGACCTCGGTGGAGCGCTCCCATCGTGGGGACGAAGCCGACGCGCAGGCCACGCGAGCGCGCGCGGGCCAGCGCTTCGCGGAGGGCATCGGCCGTACGGACGAGTTCCGGCTGCGGACTGAACGCCACGTGACCTCGCTCTATACGTGTAGGCACCGGGGTATATTGTCAGAGCCCCTGAAAAAGGTGGTATCCTTTCCTGTGCCGTCGAGGCGTTGGCCTCGAGCGGCCAAGGGAGCTGCCATGTTTCGGCTTGGGATCCTTGCACTCGGCACAACGATTCTGTTCGCTCACGCCTGCGGCGGTCGGACGCCGCTCGACGGGGAGGTTCTCTTGGCCACCGGGGGCGGGGGGGGCACAGCTAGCACGACCACGACGACCCTGACGACGGGGAGCATCACGACGGGGTCCGGCGGTATTGGCACGAACGTCGGCACCAGCGTTGGCGTAGGTGGCAGCATCATTGGAAGCGGCGGATCGGCGGGAAGTGCCAGCACTGGGATCGGCGGCTTCGGCGGCACCGGCGTGGCCGGCAGCGGTGGAGCGGGATTCGGCGGTGGCGGCGCCGCCGGTTGGGCGGGAAGCGCGGGCAGCGCCGGGACAGGCGGCGCGACCATCAACCCCCTGTTGGGTATTCTGCCCGGTATTCGCCCGACGGCTCAATGCATCGATTGCGTCGACGTGAGGTGCAACGACACACCCGAGTGCTCCACGAACCCGCTGTGCGTCAAGGGCGTCGCTTGCTTCGTGGCTATGTGCGGTGCGCTCCCCTCCAACCAGCAGTTCGGGTGCGCGCTCAAATGCTTCAACGGGAACCTGGCCGTGCTGAGCAGCGCGGCCCAAGCCATCGCGTGCATTTATGGAGCGTGCGGGCGCATCTGCGGGGGGGGCGCGACGGAGCCCTGACAGCTGTTCGGTTGGCAACGCTTGCAAGCCATGGCAGTGAGAAGCGGTGCCGGTCAGCGCTCCTGTCATACGCGTTCAGCATCTGACGCACCGTTTCGGTCCGAACGAGGTTCTGCACGACATCGGGTTCGAGGTGGGCCGAGCGGAGATCTTCGGGTTCATCGGACCGAACGGCGCCGGCAAGACGACGACGATACGGGCCATGGCCACGCTGATCGAGCCATCGTCCGGCCGCATCGAGATCGACGGCATCGATGTCGGGCTCGAGCCGGAGCGGGTTCGTTCGAAAATCGGCTACCTGGCGGACAACGCCGGCATCTACGCGAAGCTCACCGTGGATGAGTTCCTCGCCTTCTTTGCCGCCGCGTACCGTCTCGAGGTCGCGCGCGCCGTCGATCGCGCACTCGAGCTCACCGACCTCGGCGCATCGAGAAACGAGCTTGCGGGGACGCTCTCCAAGGGCACGCGGCAGCGACTCCAACTTGCGAAGACGCTGCTACACGACCCCGACGTGCTCGTGCTCGACGAGCCCGCGAGCGGCCTCGACCCTCGGGCGCGCATCGAGATGCGCGATCTGTTCGTGCGCCTGCGGGCAGCGGGCAAGACAGTCTTCTTGTCGTCTCACATCTTGACCGAGCTCTCGGACGTCTGCACGTCGGTAGGCATCCTCGAGAAAGGGCAACTGCTCGCGTATGGACCCATAGCGGAAATCGCCCAGCGCCTCGGCAGAAGAGTGCCCGCGCCCGAAAGTGCCGTGCCATCGATGCTCGCCGAAACGCTGGCGGCGCGGGGGCGGCGGGCAATCAAGCTGCGCACGCTGGGGTCAGCGGAAGCTGCGCGCCAGCATCTGGAGTCGCAACCCGACGTCTCGAGCGTGCGAGCTTCGGGGGACCAGCTGACGTTTCAGCTCGCGGGGGACGACGGCGTGCTCGCCGAGCTCGTCAAGCGCCTGGTGCAAGCAGGCGTCGGCGTCGTCGGCATCGAGCCCGAACGTGACGAGCTCGAAGCCGTATTCCTCGAGTTGACCAAGAAGGGTGAGACTTGAGCTTCGGGCCGACGTCGCAGAAGCTGCTCCTGAAAAGCCCCATTTTCGCGCGGGAGCTGCGCCAGGCGTTTCGAACCGGACGCATCATCGTTCTGCTCTTGATACTAGCCGTGCTGGTCGGGCTCTTCGTTTTGGGCATCGCCAGTGCGCTCGGAATGGGTAGAGCGTCGATTCCCGCAGGCCCCATTCTCTTTCAGATTTTGTTTTCGCTGGCGTATTTCATCGTGTGCATCGTGGGGCCCGCCGTCGCCGCGATCGACGTGGCTTCCGAGCGCGATGGGCACACCTGGGATGCGCTCGTCCTGAGTGGATTGGACGTGCGCACCATTACCCGAGGAAAGTTCTGGACCGCGATCACCGCGATCGGCGCGTTCCTGCTCATGATCGCTCCCGCTTCGATCCTCTGCTTTCTGCTCGGCGGCGTCGGGATCGGAGAGCTCGTCATCGCGTTCCTGCTGCTTGCCGTCATCGCGGCCATCAGCGTCGCCTACGGGCTGTCGGTGGGAGCCTGGGCGAACGGCGTCGGGGCGGCGACGCTCCTCACGCTCGTGTCGGCCCTGCTGGCGGCTCCCTTTTTGTATTTCGGCGTGGGGGTGGGCGTCTCGTTCTTGGCTCACGCGACGTGGCCCGATGTCCCGAGCGGTGCGCCGGTCTGGCTTCCCTTGGCGTACGTGCGCGCTTCGTTCGATGGCTGGTATCTGGTCCTTCTCATCGTTCTACCCGTTGCCGTTACCGGGCTCGCGTTGTGGTTCTTGTACGAGCTGACCGTGCTCCGGTTGACCAGTGAGTCCGACGATCGCGCCACCGGCCTCAAGCGCTGGTACGTCACCGCCTTGCCCGTCGTTGGATGCATCGCGATGGTTCCTGGGATCATGACGCGGGGCTCGATGAGGTTGACGGCACTGCTCGGTGGTCTGGGCGGCCTGTTCACGTTTCTGGTGTTTTGCGCTTTCGTGCTGGCGGGTGACGCGCTCGCCCCCTCTCGGCGCGTCGAATTTCGGTGGCACCGGCTCCAAGCCGGCTGGCACACGCGCGTGCTCGGCCCCGGCCTGGTGCAAACCTCCATGCTGCTGCTCGTCACGAGCCTCCTGGCGATGGGGCTTTTCGCCCTGGTCGGGGCCGGAATTCTCTCGAGGGGCATACCGTCGGGATTGCCTCCTCCATCGGCCATCGGGCTTCTCACCTGCGGCGAGTACTGGAGCGCGTTTCTCGTCTTCATCGTGGGGTTCTTGGTCTGGTCGCGGGTCAGGTCGGATTCGGTGAGCGGAGCCCGCATTCTGGCTCTGGTCGTGGCCGCCATCGCGCTCGCAGCGCCCTGGATTGCGTTTCTCGTGTTCGGCTACGCCGGGAGCAAGCGCGTGCAGGATGCTCTGCTCATTGCCGCTCCCTCTCCCCTTTACGTATTCGCCATGCTCAGCGCGATCGACAAAGGGGAACCCCATCTCGCCCTCACCTCGGGAATCGCTTGTTCGCTGGGATGGATCTCGATGGGCCTCGCGCTCTTCGGCCTCGGGGCGAGGCGCGCCACCAAAATCGTCGCAGAGCGCCGCACGCTGCGCGCGAGCCTCGAGTCGCGCATGGCCGGCGAAACGACTCATCTGCCGTTCGTCGACCCCGAGCGCCTGCGACCCGCGGGCGGGTGATAAGCCTCCACCCGACCACCTCGTGCCACCTTTCGGGCATGATTTCGCGACGCCGCGTTTGATAAGTAATGAGCTGGGAGGTGGATCCATGCTTCGACTGCGAACGACGCTCGTCGCCTGCGCGATGAGTGTGAGCGGCATTTTGGTTTTCTTCTCGTGCGGCGGCAGCGACAGCGCTCCTTTCGCGGGCGGTCCCGGAGGCGCCTGCAAAGACGGTTGCAAGGCGCCCCTGTTCTGCGAGGCGACCCTCGGCTGCGCGGAATGCGCCGACGACGCGGCCTGTTCAGCGGGACGCCCCCGCTGTGTTCTCGGGCGCTGCGAGGTGTGCGCCTCGAGCGCGGATTGCCCCGCCAGTGCACCGGCGTGCTTCCCGCGCGACCACACCTGTCACCTGGCATGCAGCACCGGCGGCTGTTCGGGCGAAACGACGTGCGACGCGGCGACAGGCATTTGCTTCGGCTGCAGGACGGACGTCGATTGCGCCGGCACCACGACACCTCTTTGTAATCCCACTACGGCCGAGTGCGTCGCATGCCTCGACGACTCGCATTGCGGCGCGGCCGCACCCTTCTGCTTCGTTCGCGAGGGACACTGTGTGCAGTGCCTTTCCAGCGCGCAATGCGCCCCGGCGGCACCGATCTGCGGAGACGATTTCAAATGTCGCGCCGGATGCACGTCGAACGCAGGCTGCCCGACCGACAAGCCGGTCTGTAACCTTGCGACCGCCGACTGCGTCGCATGCCTGTCGGCCACCGACTGTCCGAGCCCGACCCTCTTCTGCGACGAGGGGCATTGTGCAGAGTGCGTCGACGACAGCTCCTGCCCGATCGAGCGCCGCTTCTGCAAGGATCGCCGGTGCGTCGAATGCGAAAACAACGACACCTGCCCTCTCGAGCGACCGGAATGCTCTCAAAATGTGTGCATCGTGAAGCTTTAGGCGCACATCCCTGGTAACTTCCCGGCTTTTGTGAAAACGTCCGGGCCGAGCCGCCGATGCACGTCTCGCTCGTCCAGCGCCTCGCGAGCCTTCTTGGAGCTCTGCTCATCGGCTGTTCGAGCAGCATCGCCCCCTGCGTGACGCAGGAGGCGTGCCGCGCGGGGCAGACCTGCCTGGCCGGGCGCTGCCTGAACATGGGCTCGGAGCTCGCGCCCAGCGACGCGCAGCGCATCCTGGTGCCGGCAAGCGAAATCGCAGTGGTCTCCTCGCGCGGCAACGATCCTACCCTGCCGTCAGAAATTCCGCTCGGCCGAGCTCCAAACGGCTCGATCGTCGTCTTGCTGCGGTTTCCGACGCCGTGGGGAAACCGGGTCCGAATCGCGAGCGCGTTTCTGACATTGGAGCCCCTGCCCGGTGCGCTGCCCGAGACCCAGCCGGTGTCGGTGTCCGTCGCACGCGTTCTCGAGCCGTGGTCAGCGTCGGACGTCTCCTGGGGTAGGCTGCCACGGCTCTCTGCGCCCGAGGTGCGGGCACTCGCCAGCCCTGCCCCGCCCAAGACGCTGCGCATCGACGTGACGTCGATCGTGCGACGCTGGGCTCGCGGACGAGCGACCGATCAGGGCATTGCTCTCATGGCCTCGGGCGAAGCCGCAGCTGGCGCCACCTATGCCACTGGCATTTCTGGAGCTCCGGGCCCGCGCCTCGACGTCTACGTGCGCTAAGGCCGCAGCCGAGCGTAAGCACCATGCTAGACCTGGTCGCCAGGGCTCGTGTCGACGCTCCTCTCCGTCCGAAAGCTGGTGACCTCGTTCCGAACCGACGAAGGAGTCGTGCGCGCAGTCGACGGCGTGTCGTTCGACATCCCTCGCCGTGGGGTGCTCGGACTCACGGGTGAGTCCGGCTGCGGCAAGACGGTGACCGCACTCTCCGTGATGCGGCTCGTGGCGGCGCCGGGCGAGATCGAATCGGGTGAAGTTCTCTACGATGGCCGGGACCTGCTCCAGCTGTCCGAACGCGAGATGCTCCCGATCCGCGGTCGCAAGATGGCCATGATTTTCCAGGAGCCGATGGCATCGCTCAACCCGGTCTACACGATCGGAAATCAGATCGCCGAAGTCGTACGCGTTCACCAGAAGCTCGCACGAGACGACGCGCGTCAGAAAGCGATCGAAATCCTTCGTCTGGTCGGGACCGCTTCCGCGGAGGCACGCTTCGATTTCTACCCACACCAGCTTTCGGGCGGCATGCGCCAGCGGGTCGCGATCGCGATGGCGCTGGCGTGCGAGCCCGAGCTGCTCATCGTCGACGAACCGACAGCGTCTCTCGACGTGACCTCACAAGCTCACATTTTCGACGTCCTTCGCAAGCTGCGCGACCAACGCGACATGAGCGTGCTTCTGGTCACCCACGACCTCGGCGTGCTGGCCGAATTCGCCGAGCAGCTCCTGGTCATGCACGCCGGCCGCGTCGTCGAACGAGGACCTGTGCGCGAAATCCTGAGCCGGCCCAAGCACCCTTATACCGAGGCGCTGTTGAGAAGCATCCCTCCGCTCGATCGGAGTCGCCCCCTGCGAGGCGCCGAGCGCCCCTCGCGTCTGGCCACCGTTGCGGGAATGATGCCCGAGCTTTCGAAAGTGCCGATGGGCTGCACGTTCCGCGAACGCTGCAGCTACGTCGAAGCGCGTTGCCACGAAACGGAACCCGAACTGCTCGAAGTCGAGCCTACCGCAGCGGAGAAACGGCAATCGCGGTGCTTCTTCTTCGAAAGAGTCGGCTCGGCATGAGCGAGCCTCGCGTCATCAACCTCGATCGCCCCAAGGGTGACTCGGTGCAGGGCCTGCGAGTCCGGCCTCTCGTGCGCGTGGAGAACCTCGCCAAGTTCTTTCCGATGCGGGCCGGCTTTTGGAGCAGACTCACGTTCTTGCGCGCCGTCGATGGTGTGACTCTGCACGTGCGTCGGGCCGAGACGCTGGGTCTCGTGGGCGAATCCGGTTGCGGCAAGAGCATGCTCGCACGTGCCATGTTGCGCCTGGTCGAGCCGACGTATGGGCGAATCGTTTACGATGGCAAGGAAGTCGTGACAATGAAGCCGGCTCAGCTGCGGGCCCTGCGTCGCAAAGCACAGATCGTCTTTCAGGACCCCTCGATCTCTCTCAATCCCAAGATGACCGTGCGCGAAACCGTGGGTGAAGCGCTGCGCATGCACAAGCTGGTACGCGCCGACGCCGACGAACAGACGAAAGTAGGCGAGCTCGTCGACCGTGTGGGGCTCCGGCGCGAAGCGGTGCGTCGCTACCCCCACGAACTCTCGACCGGTCAGAAGCAACGGGTCGCTCTGGCACGGGCTCTCGCCGTCGGGCCCGAGCTGATCATCTGTGACGAAGCGGTGAGCGCGCTCGACTTCTCCGCCAAGGCGCAGATCGCGAATTTGATCCAGGATCTGCAAGAAGATCTCGGCGTGGCGTTCCTCTTCATTTCCCATGATCTCAGGATGGTCCACCACTTGAGCCATCGCGTAGCCGTCATGTACCTCGGTAAGATCGTGGAGACCGCCAAGGTCGACGAGCTCTTCGAGAAGCGTCATCACCCCTACACGCGCGCGCTGCTCTCGGC
>DASWDH010000315.1:0-3860 GCA_036395495.1 Polyangiaceae bacterium | reverse complement strand
GGCGACCACCGAGCGGCGGTGCGTTTCGACGGCGCGCGCAGACCTCGACCTCGGCTCCTTCGACGACGCTGACCGATGCCGGTTGCCGCGCGGCGGCCCCGGCGACTCGGAGCTGGTCCGAGGAGTCGGCCGTGTTGGCGGTGACCGCGGTGACGGCATCGGGACCCGTGCCGGAAAGGGTGACGCAGTCGTCCCCTTCTCGGTATTGGGTGGGGAGGAGCAGGGTGTACTCGAGCGTCTTCGTTCCTCTTGGCGCGACTGGAAAAACTTGCAGCTCGAGCCGGCCGAACTGCCGCCATGACAGAAGCGCCGGATCTTTCGGATACGCCCCTCCGATCCCGGTGAGCTCCCGGTACCGCGCCGCTGCCTGCTCCGCTTCGAGCAGATCGGCGGTCCACCAGCGGGGCCCGTCCGCCGTGCTTCCCAGCGTGCGCAGGGAGGTGGCCACGGCTCCCTCCGGCAAGTCGAGGAAAAGGACGGCCTGATCGTGACGCTCCCCGCGGTTCTCGAGTGTGCGCTGGTGCGTGAGCTCGGCGTACCCGTGGAAAACACGCAAGTGCGCGGTGTGCGAGCGTTGCGAAAGCTTGTCGGAACGGGTGCCGGCGATCGTGTCGGCGGGCGCGCCGGAGGGCGCGATCGCGGCGCACACGAGGGTCACCGCGCCGAGCACGTGAGCGATGCGGAACATGCATCGAGAGACACCGGGGCGCCCTCGTTGGTTCCCCTGCCTGCTTTTCGCATTCGACGAAACCAGGCCTTGCCATCATCGTTCGTGGATCGATCGGAAGCTGCCCGCGATGCCGGAGCTAGGGCGAACGTTTCCCTAATGCGACGGCCCATCCCCTCCCTTGTCCTTGCAGCGAACTGCCATCCCGGTGGCCTGGTCCGCCATCTGATTTTCGCTGCGGAGCGTTGCTAACGTCCATGGGGGCGGTGGCGGCGATTCAGCGAACGGACGGCGCGATGCGCCTCAACGTACATGGGCACGTCCTGGCACTCGACGGCGTCTACGTGCGCGACGGTCCGGAGGGCGCGCTAGCGTTTCATGCGTTGCCGGCACCGACACGTATGGAGGTGACGGAGGTCGCGGAGCGCACCGCCGCTCGGGTCGAGCGCATTCTGCGGGCCCATGGCCGAAGCCTCGAGCGGATCGGGTTGGTCGAGGAGTGTGACCAGTTAACGGCCGACGAGCCGACCGGCTACTACGCGGCGGCGGCGCAGGGCATCTGCGTAGCGGGTGAGCGCGCGGGCAAGCCGACGCTGCGCCTGGTCGTCTCGCAGGGCCCGACGGCCACGCGGACCCCCGGACGACGACGAGCCGGTCGCGGAGGTGAGAATCAACGTGCACGCGAAGCAGAAGGTCGACGGCCGCGACCGCGCCCAGCTCGAGCGGCTGTGCAGGTACATCACCCCGTCCCCCCCCCCTCGCTCAAGAGCGCCTCACGCGTCGCGCGGACGGTCGGCTCGAACTCGAGCTGAAGAAGGTCTGGCGAGACGGTACGCGCGCGCTGGTGCTCGAACCGTTCGACCTGCTCACTCGCCTGGTGGCCGCCCGCCGCCGAGGCTGCATCTTCTGCGGTATTTCGGGGTCTTGTCGAGCCACGCGGCTCGGCGGCGTGAAACGGTCCCGGACCTCTCCCCTGCCGGAGCACCGGCCGTTCCCGCTCAGCTCGAGCTACCGTTCGGACGCTGAGGAGGGGCTTCGAGACTTTCGGTCAGCCGACGCGCAGCCTCGCGGCACCGGGGCGCAATTCTGATCTTGCCGGGCTTGCTGTGCTCGCCTAGCGTCGCTCCGAATGCGCGCCTTGCTGGGCGCGCGTCCAGCCCACGGGAGGAACACATGGCTGAACGGGTGAAGGTCTGCGTCGATCGGGTGCTGCCTCGTGAACTCATGCGGCCCCAGGCGACCCTGCGGCGAGGTGGCCGAGTCCGTGCGATATCGCCCATCGGCAAGACCTGGATGAACGGCTCCAGTCTGCGGGTGCGTTTCATGGGGGGTAGTCCCCAAGAGCAGGCGCTCGTCAAGGAGCAATCGGGGTGGTGGACAGAGCACGCCAATCTGAAATTCGAGTTCAACGGCGCCACCAACGCCGAGATTCGGATCACTTTCGATCCAACCGACGGAGCATGGTCTTACATCGGCACGGATGCCCGCAGCATTCCGCTCAACGAGGCGACGATGAACCTCGGCTTCCTCGACGGCGGTACGGTGGCGCACGAGTTCGGCCACGCGATCGGGCTGGCGCACGAGCACCAGAACCCGGCCGGCGGCATCCGATGGAACGAGCAGGTCGTCATCCGCGAAGCGGCAAAATCGCCCAACTTCTGGGACGAAGCCACCACCCGCCACAACATTCTCGAGAAATACCAATCCGATCAGATCAACGGCACCGCCTTCGATCCGTACTCGATCATGTTGTATTTCTTCCCGCCCGAGTGGACGACGAACGGCATCGGCACCGAGCAGAACGACGTGCTATCCACTGTCGATAAGCAGTTCGTCGCCGGAGCCAAGATGTATCCGAAGAACGCCCCAACCATTGTCGACCCGGTGGTGCTGCGGGTCAACGCACACAAACGCACCGCCGCCTCGATCGGAGCATTCGGCGAAGAGGACCTCTACACGTTCACCGTGGCCAGGCCCGGCCGCCACGTGATCGACACCAAAGGGCCTACCGACATGGTGATGAAGCTCTTCGGCCCCGACAGCCCGACCGCGCTCATCGCCGAGGACGACGACAGCGGCCTCGATTTCAATGCGCGCATTGCCACCCTTCTCGTCGGAGGCCGGTACTTCGTGCAGGTTCGGCACTACAACCGCGCTACCGGCGTCGGCAACTACACGATCAGAGTTTGGCGGGCGTAGCGGTAAAGGATAGGCGGCAGGACTCGAGCAAAGCACGTGACAGGATCATCGAAGTACGAGCATACCGCCCTGTTAATTACGTGCTAGGGTGGGCCCATTGGACGTTCTTGTGTTCATCGAGGTCGCTCATTAACGCACCATGAAACTCGTCACGGCCGGGCTCGACTACGAGATCGTAGTTTCCGCCGAGAACAACGCCTACCTTCTCTGGCAGTGTCTCCTCTTTCACGCCGCGTGCGTCCGCGTACAGGCCGCGACACCATGCTTCGTCGTGCACGCTTCCGGACCGCTGCTCGCCGGGTTCCACGAGTTGTCGCGGCTGGGGGCGCGAGTCAGCGCGGCGCCGAACTACCGGGCGGGCGCGCGCATTGATTACCCTCCCCGCAACACGCCTGGCAGCCTGCTCGAGGTGGACCACGATCGAGAGTGGACGTTTCTCTGCGATCCGGATCTTCTCATTTTGCGCAAGCTACCCTCGCAGGCAGCGTCATTGTGCGGTGGGCGCTCGATCTCGTGGGAGTCGTCGTCGTTCATGCAGACCGGGCCGATCGAGGCCTGGCTCACCGGGGCCTGTCGCGAGCGAGGAATCGATCCCGTGCACGTCGCGCGCCACGGTGCGGGCGGCAGCGTGCCGCACTTCGTGCATCGCGACGTGCAGCGTCGGTTCGCCAAAGCCTGGCTCGCGGCGACCGACACGCTCATCGATTACGGCGTTCGGACCAGCGACATGCATTGGGTTGCGAGCATGTGGGGGTTCGCCCTGGCGACGTGGGAGCTCGACATCGACGTCGCGCTCACCTCGATCACGCAAACGAGCTACCTCGGTTCCGCGACGCCCGAGTCGTCGCTCCACGCGCCGCTCCTTCACTATTCGTACGGAGACGAGCTGTTCCACAAACACAACCATTGTACGACGGCGACGGCCCCCGGCGTATGGAAGGTGAAAGCGGAAGGCTCTTCCGTCTCGGCGATGTTGCTTCGGCGCATGGCGGAA
>DASWDH010000314.1:0-3180 GCA_036395495.1 Polyangiaceae bacterium | reverse complement strand
CGAAAGGCTCGAGGCTCTCGCCGGCACCGAAACACCGCTGCAGCGGATCGGCCTCTCGGCCACGCAAAAGCCCCTGGAGGACGTCGCACGGTTCTTGGTCGGCGTCGATCGAGACTGCACGCTCGTCGATGCCGGTCATCTGCGCAATCTCGACCTTGCGATCGAGATTCCGCCGTCGCCGCTCAGCGCGGTCTGCTCGCACGAAGTCTGGGAGGAAATCTACGAGCGCATGGCCGAGCTCGTTCGGGCGCACCGCACGACGCTGGTCTTCGTCAACACCCGAAAGATGGCCGAACGCATCGCGGCTCGCCTGGGCACCAAGCTCGGCGCCAAAGACGTGGCTTGCCACCACGGGAGCCTCTCCGCCGCCCGACGGCATGATGCCGAGCAAAGACTGAAGGCGGGCGAACTCAAGGTGCTCGTTGCCACCGCTTCGCTCGAGCTCGGGATCGACATCGGTGACGTCGACCTCGTCATCCAAGTAGGCGCCGCACGTTCCATCGCCACGCTGCTCCAGCGGGTGGGGCGTGCCGGACATGGTGTCGCCCGCACCCCGAAAGGTCGCGTTTTTCCACTCACCCTCGATGAATTGGTGGAGGCTGTTGCCCTGGTGCGAAGCATTCGGGCAGGTACCCTCGATCGAACGCCGCAACCGGGGCAGCCGCTCGATATCCTCGCGCAGCAAATCGTCGCCGCTTGTGTATCGGAGACATGGGATGAGGAAAAGCTCTTCGCGCAGTTCAAGCGTGCGTGGCCGTACCGCGAGCTCACGCGGCGAGAATTCGATGACGCGGTCAACGTTCACCTCGCCGGCCGCTGGTCACTCCTGCACAAGGACGGGGTAGGCCACAAGATTCGAGCGACGCGCCGCGCTCGCCTCACCGCGATCACGTCGGGGGGAGCCATCCCGGACAACGCCGACTACCAGGTGATCCTCGAACCCGAAGGCACTCTCGTCGGCACGCTCAACGAGGATTTCGCCATCGAATCGAACGGCGGCGACATCTTCCAGCTGGGAACCGCCTCCTGGCGGATCCTGCGGGTGAACTCGGGCATCGTGCGCGTCGCCGATGCCAAAGGCGCTCCGCCCACCATTCCTTTTTGGCTCGGGGAAGCGCCGGCCCGCACGCGCGAGCTTTCGCTCGAGATCGCGGAGGTGCGCGAGGCGGCGCTCGAGGCCGGTCAGCTCGAGGCTTCGGGTATCGATGGCGCTAGCGCAACCCAGCTCGCCGACTACGTGGCGGCCGGCGTGCGCGTCCTTGGAGCTGTACCCACCCAGAAGCGCGTGATCATCGAGCGGTTTTTCGACGAGAGCGGCGGCATGCAGCTCGTTCTGCACGCCCCCTTCGGGGGCCGCATCAATCGCGCGTGGGGCCTCGCGCTTCGCAAGCGCTTTTGCCGGGGCTTCGGTTTCGAGTTGCAAGCAGCGGCCAATGAAGAAGCCATCGTGCTTTCGCTCGGCACGCAGCACAGCTTTCCCCTGGAAGAGGTGTTCGATTACCTGCACCCCGAAACCGTGCGTCCCCTGTTGATTCAGGCGCTGCTCGACGCCCCGATGTTCAAAACGCGCTGGCGCTGGAACGTTTCGCGCGCGCTTCTGCTGGAACGGATGCGCGGCGGTAAAAGAACGCCCGCTCCGCTCGCCCGCATGCGGGCCGACGACCTGCTAGCGGTCAGCTTTCCTGCCGCCGTGGCCTGTGGCGAAACACTGCCCCCGGGTGATATTCAGGTGCCGATGGAACATCCCATCGTGCGGCAGACGGTTCTCGATTGCCTGCACGACGCGATGGACTTCGACGGGTTCGTCGAAGTCTTGCGGGGGTTGCGTAGCGGCAGCATCGAGCGGCGTGCCATCGACGTCCCCGAACCGTCCGTTTTCGCTCACGGCATCCTCGCCGCGCAACCCTACACCTTTCTCGACGATGCCCCCCTCGAGGAACGCCGAACGCAGGCCGTTCTCGCCCGGCGCACGCTCGACGTCAAAACCGCCGACGAGCTCGGCGCGCTGGATCCCGAAGCGATACGCCGCGTGCGCGAAGAAGCGTGGCCGGCTCCGGCCAATGTCGAAGAGGTCCATGAGGCCCTGCTGTGGATGGGTTACGCGACCGTTGCCGAAGCGCAGCCCTGGGCGGAGTGGCTCGCGGAGCTCAGCGCCGCCGGCCGAGTGGAGCTCGAGGGGGAGCGCTGGTTCGCTCGCGAAGCTTCGCGCGATCCCAAGGACGTACTGCGCGGGCGGCTCGAGGCGCTAGGGCCGATCGTGAGCGATGATCCACTTCTCTTCGAATTGGAGCACGAGGGCTGTGTGTTGCGCGGCCGCTTCGAAGGCCAACCCGGCTGGTGTAGCCGCCGTCTTCTCGCCCGCATTCACCGCTACACGCTCGATCGGCTGCGCAAGGAGATCGAGCCGGTCACGGCGGCTGACTTTTTGCGGTTTCTCACCTGCTGGCAGCATGTCGACGAAGAGCACCGCCTCGAGGGGCCGCGCGGCGTGGCCGAGATCATTCGCCAGCTCGCCGGTTTCGAAGTCCCGGCCATTGCCTGGGAAGCGAGTGTGCTGCCGGCGCGGGTGCGCGGCTACCGGCGCGAGTGGCTCGACGAGCTCACGCTCTCGGGTGAGATGGCGTGGGGTCGGCTGTGGGGCAGCGCGGCGAGTCCGATTCGGACCACGCCGGTGTGCATCGTGCCGCGCGACGAACTCGATGTGTGGACATCGCTCTCCAACCCCCCCGACACCGGGGTGCTCACCGGGGCGGCACGCGAGATTCACGCGGCGCTCGTATCGCGTGGGGCGATGTTTCCACAGGAGCTTGCTCGCGCGGCTCGGCTTCTCCCGAGCGAGCTGGAAAATGGGCTGGGTGAGCTCGTCGCGCGCGGTCTCCTGACCTGCGATTCTTTCGGCGGCCTACGCACGCTGCTCGTCCCCGCTTCGCGGCGGCGCGTTCGAACGCCGGTGGCCGGACGCTGGAGTCTGCTGCACCACGATAGCCTCGAGGCGGCTCCCGTCGAAGCGGTCGCGCGCCAACTCTTGCGGCGAACGGGTGTCGTGTTTCGCAAGACGATTGGGCGCGAAAAACAACCGCTCCCGTGGCGCGACCTTCTTCGGGTTTTGCGCACGCTCGAGGCGCGAGGTGACGTACGAGGTGGACGTTTCGTGGCCGGCTTCGACGGCGAGCAGTACGC
>DASWDH010000313.1:0-2103 GCA_036395495.1 Polyangiaceae bacterium | reverse complement strand
TTGTTCTCGCCGTCCGACGCGTAACGCAGTTTTCCATCGCTCCCGTACCAAACACGCGTGGACGCCCAATCGCCCGTCTTGGCGAGCGTGCGACAGAATGAGGGAGCCATACCATGGCTCGCAGCGGGTGAGGCGGCGACGGGCGCGTAGCTCGTTGGCTCGGGCTCGGACCGCGTGCGGCGGGCGATCGTGCCGCCGCAGGCCAACCACGCTCCTGCGGCTGCAACGCACACGGAAACGATCATGCGGCGAAGAGGATCGGAGCCCGGGCATTCATCCGCCATCCGGGCTCCACGTAAGGCAGTCCTCACGTACGGTCAAGACTTGGCACCGAACGCGTTTCGGGTACAACGAGCCGTAGGATGGCGAACGTCAGCGATGTGAGGACCGCGTTGGGCTATTTCGCTTGGGTGCTCGTGTTCGGTACAGCATCGTCGGTGGCGAGCTGCGGCTCCGATTGCGATCTCGACTGCCCGGCGGGGACGACGCTGGATTCCATCGCCTGCTCGTGCGTGCAAGCAGGTCCGGTGTGCGATGGTGGTGCTTCTCCGGAAATGCAAGACGGTGGCCTCCTGCCCGGCGACTGCTGCCCAGCCAATGTTTTGCAGAGCACCTCGCGCGCCGCGCCGAGCGGCCCCTGTACGGGGGCTCTGTCGTGCTTCGTCGCCGTCCACCAGATCTGCTCCGGAGTTTCGTCGGGCGAGACCGGGCCCATCGATCAATACCAGTGCACTTGTGACAGCACGAACTGGCAGTGCTCGTTGACGCTCTCCGGAACGGGCACTTGCCCGCTGACCGAAGCTGGGCCGAGCGATTAGCATTTCATTTCATCGGTTCACCCTTCCGAATCGGCTAGCGCCGCGAAACCGACGGATGGGTTAGCCATTACTTACGGTAAGTGGTAACTTACTAAATCTGGTCTGTCAAACCCCATGCCGGAAAAACTGCGCTATAGACTGATGGGATGACCGAACCTCGCAGCACCGAGCCGCCGGCGGGAACTGGGGACGAGCGAGTCCTCGATTCGGACGCGTCGGGAGAACCGGAGCCGAGGGTCACGCGAGGACTGGATGTGGATGCGTCCGACCCCGGCCACGCGCTGGTCCAGCGCTTTCGCCTGCTCGTTACGTCGGGGCCCGACCGGGGAGCAAGCTTCGTCTCCAAAGGTGAGCGTTCGGTCATCGGGACGCATGAATCGGCCGATTTCCGGCTGCAGGATCCCACCGTGTCGCGCTTTCACTGCGAGATCGATCCGACCAGCGGTCGCCCGCTTCTGCGCGACCTCGGAAGCCGCAACGGGACGGTGGTCGACGGTGTCTCCTCGCTCGCTGCCTATTTGCATCCCGGCGCACGTATCGCTCTGGGTCACACCCAGATGACGTTCGAACTGCGTAGCGACCGCGCCAAAGTGGAAATCTCCGAGCATGAGCGCTTCGGCCGCCTGGTCGGACGGTCGGCGGCGATGCGACGCGTTTTCAAGCTGCTCGAGCAAGCGGCGACCAATGATGCCACGGTGCTCCTTGAAGGGGAGACCGGCACCGGCAAGGAGCTCGCGGCCGAGTCGGTTCACGAAGCAAGCGCGCGCGCCAAACGACCGTTCCTGGTCGTCGATTGCGGCGCCATCCCGCCCGATCTGTTGGAAAGTGAGCTCTTCGGGCACGAACGGGGCGCGTTCACCGGCGCGGTGGGGCCGCGGGTGGGAGCGTTCGAAGAAGCACGAGGAGGCACGATTTTCCTCGACGAAATTGGCGAGCTCGCGCTCGACCTCCAGCCCAAGCTCCTACGCGCTCTCGACAAGCGCGAGATCAAGCGGATCGGCAGCAACAAGCATTTCGACGTCGACGTGCGCGTGGTGGCTGCGACCAATCGCAACCTGAAGAAGGAAGTGAACGAAAAACGTTTTCGCGCCGATCTCTACTATCGACTGGCCGTGATCCAGGTCAAGCTTCCCCCTTTGCGCGAGCGACTGGAAGACATGGACAGTCTAGCGCGTAGCGTGCTCGGCTCCCTCGAGCCGCACTACCCGGGTCAAAGCGATCTGTTGCTCACGCCTGCGTTTTTAGCCGAGCTCGCGCGGCATCGTTGGCCGGGCAACGTTCGCGA
>DASWDH010000312.1:0-5269 GCA_036395495.1 Polyangiaceae bacterium | reverse complement strand
ATTGAACAAAAAACGCTGTAAGGAATGGTGCGCGAATACGCCACCGAACACAAACCACAGAAGAAGAGACACGCGCTGACGACGCACCGCTACCCTTAGGGAGGGGATTGTCGCGGCGGCTCGGCTTAGGTGGTATCGTTCGCCGTTCGTTCAAGCCCCGCCTTTGTGGAGAAAGAGGATACGGGCAGAGTCGTGGACGAGACATTTGGTCGCTACCGCCTGCTGGGCCGCTTGGGCCAGGGGGGCATGGCCGAAGTGTTCAAGGCCAAGAGCTTCGGCGTCGAGGGCTTCGAGAAGATCCTCGTCATCAAGCGCATTTTGCCCGAGCTCGCCAAATCGCGTCGTTTCTCCGATTTGTTCGTGCACGAGGCCAAGCTCGCCGTGCGTCTCTCGCACGCCAACATCGTGCAGGTGTTCGATCTGGGAACGGTCTCCGAGAAGGACGGCCCCACCTACTACATCGCCATGGAGTACGTGGCCGGGCTCGATCTCGCGACGCTGCTCAAGCAAAACCACGGTCTGGCCCTGCAGCTGCCGCCGAGCATGTGCGCCTACGTCGCGGCCGAAGTCGCCAAGGGTCTCGACTATGCTCACCGCCGGCGCGATGATCAGATGCGGCCGCTCGGCATCGTCCACCGCGACGTGAGCCCTCACAATATTCTGGTTTCGTGGGAGGGCGAAGTCAAAGTAACCGATTTTGGCATTGCCAAGGCGCGCGACATTCTCGGAGAGGGAAAAGACGATTTGCGCGAGGAGGTCCTTCAAGGCAAGTACGCGTACATGAGCCCCGAGCAGGCGCGGGGGGAAAGCGTCGACGCGCGCAGCGATCTTTTCTCGCTGGGAACGGTGCTCTACGAGATGCTCACCGGGGTGAACCCCTTTCGCGCTCCGACCACTTTCGAGACGCTTCGGCGGGTCAGGGCCGGTGAGTACCCGCCGATCGAGCTGCTCCGTCCCGATCTGCCCAAAGGGCTGACGATCCTCGTCGACAAGGCGCTGGCCCCGACACCCGAGGGTCGCTACCCGGACGCCGGGCGCATGTACGAAAGCTTGCTCGCCTACCTCTATGCTTCGGGCGAGCGGTTCGGCGCCAACGATCTCGCGACTTTGGTCAAGCGCCTGCGCGACGCGGTACGGCCGCCCTCGCTGCAGCCCGAGGTGGTCGTCGATGAGAGCATCGCGCCGCCTCCCAATACGCCGGTCGAGATCCCGACGCACGGACAACTCGGCCCCGGCGCCTTTCAAGAGCAGGGCCGCTTTTCCAGCGTCCCGCCGCGCTCGGGCGACTTCGGTCAGCGGCGGGAGGTGACCGCTCTCGTGCTGCACCTCGCGCGCAGCGAAGAGGGCATCCCTGCCGAGCCACGCGCCCGGATACGCGAGATCATCGAACGTTACGGCGGCTATCAGCTGGAAGAAGAATCGTCGCAGATCGCCGCACTTTTTGGCTTGGGCGAGGCCGATGGGCGGGACACCGAGACGGCCGTGCGCTGCGCGCTCGTGGCGCTTCGGCACATCGGGGGAACCCTGTCGAGCGAAGCCGCCGTCGGCTCCTCCGATCCATGGCCGTCGGCGGGCATTCATGCAGGACGCGCCCTCGTCCTGCCGAACGGCGAACCGGTACGCGACGAGCGCCTGAGCACGCTTCTCGCGGTCGGCCACGAAATGGCGCGGCTGCGCGAACGCAGCTGCGGCGTGTCGGTATCTGCCGCGCGAAACGTCCGCGGACTCTTCCTTTTCGAAGGCCCGCCGGAGTCGTCGAAACGGCCGAAGGGAACGCCCGGCCTCTTGGTGAACGAACTGAAAACACCCGGCGAGGGGCTCGGCCGCTTCGTAGGTCGACGTCAACAGCTGAAGCGCATCGGCGAAATATTTTCCCTCGCCAGCCGGCGGCGCGTGTTCGTCATCACCCTCCGCGGGACCCAGGGAAGCGGTAAGACGCGCCTGCTTTACGAGATCGAACGCCGCCTGAAGAAAGGCGACTACAGAGTCGCGTTCTACCTCGGCACCTGTCCCCCCAGCGGGAGCACCATTCCGCTTTCCGGGCTCACCGCGATGCTGCAGGTTCTCTGCGGCATCACCGAAGGAGATCCCGAGGAGCGCATTCTGGAAGTCGAACCGCGGCTACGGGCCCTCGGCCTCGTCGACGAGGAGGTGACCGCCGTCCTGTTTCAGCTCGGAGCTTCCGGCAAGGCGGGAGCCAACGTGCGAGCGCTGCCCGGCGCGGTGGCGCGCATGATCGGCAGCCTGTCCTCCGATCAGCTGCACGTATTCGCCTGGGACAACGCGCACGCCCTCGACGAGCCGTCGCTCGAGATCATCGATCACGCCGTCCAGCGGCTCGGCGACGTGCGTGCGGTGTTCATCTTTGCCCTTCGCGAGCGGAGCCACTACCCGCTCGAGAACCATCCCGATCACCATCTCATCGACGTGGGCGATCTCGACGAAAGCGAGGTGCGCGAGCTCATCGCCCACCGCACGGGGGCGCGCATCGCCCCGCCCGAGCTCGTCGATTTCTGTCGAGAAAGGGCCCACGGCCAGCCTCTCTTCATCGAGGAGCTCATCAAAGAGCTGTTCGAGAGCGGCGCGCTGGTCGTCGCCAACGGAGCGGTCGTCGAGATGCGCACGACCGCCGAGCTCTCGATTCCGCGGCCGCTGCGCGCGATCATGGCATCACGCGTTGCGCGCTTGCCGCCCGACGATCGGCGAGCGCTGCAGGCGGCGGCCATCCTCGGTGAACCGGTCGACCTCGCCGTCCTCGCGCTCATGCTGGGCGAGCCGCTCGTCAAGCTCGACAAGATCGTGGCCTCTCTCGAAGCGCGTGAGTTCATCCGGCGCGCGAGCACGTCGACGATCGCCTTCTTGTCGCCGGTGTTGTGCGAAGTCGTGGTGGACGCATTACCCGCGGAAGCGCGGCGCGAGCTGCACGCGGCAGCCGGCGCCGCCTACGAAGAAGGGCTGGGAGAACGGGCCATCGAGCAAGCCGACCGGATCGCGGGGCACTTCTTCGAGGCTGGCGACCGCGACCGCGCCGCCGTGTACTTCGCGAAATCGGGTCAGCGCAAGCTCTTGGGTCGGGATTATCCGGCGGCGGCGCACGACACCTGCCACGCGCTCGAGCTCTGCGATCTGGCTCGTCATCCCGCCGCGGAGTTGGGCGGATGGTTGGCCCAGCTCGCGTCGGCGGTGTACCGCGCGCGCACCGCGCGCGAGATCCCGCATTTGATGGAGCCATTGCTCGAGCACATCGACCTGACCGGTGACTTGGCCACGCGCGTCAACGCGCGGGTCGATCTCGCGAGCGTCCTCGTCTCGACCCATGATTTCGACAGCGCCGACGCGTGCCTGGAAGCCGCCAAAGCACTCGCCAAAGACGAACCCGCGCTCATTCGATCGGCCGTGCTCACCGAGGCGGAGCTGGCTCGTCGCCGCGGCGATTATTTGAAGGCCATGGAGCGCTTCGAGGAGGTGAACCGGCTCGGCACCGACGACCCGATCAAAGCGCACCGCATGCTGATGGGGCTCGCGCTCGCCTACGCCGCGGCCGGGGCGGAGAAGCGGGCGCGGGCGGCGGTCGAAAGTGCAGAGAAGCTCGTGCCCAGCGACGACGTGGCTCTCTCCTGCGAGAGAGCGAAGCTCGAGCAGCTGATCGCTTTTTTCTGTCGCGACTTCGTGGGTGCAATCGAAGCAGGGCAACGCGCCGTCGAGCTCGCCCGCGAGGCGGGGCTTGCCTACGAAGTGGCGATCAACTTCCACATTCTCGGCGAATCGCTGTTGCGCAACTGCGAGCTGCCGCGGGCCTACGCGAGCTTCCAACAATCGATCGCCCTTTGCGAGGAGATCGCCGAGGAGCGGCTACGCGCGCACAACCGCTCGTTCTTGGCCTATCTCGACGGCGAATCGGACTACGAAGCGGCGCGACGTACCCTGGGAGAGTCGACGGCTTACGCGAGTGAGCACAACTACTCTTGGGACGAGGTGAATGCGCGCTTTCTCTTGGCCAGGCTCTATCAGACTCGGTCGAAGAACGCCGAAGCGCGGGCGGAGTTCGAAGAGTGCCGAAGGCTCGCCGACTCAGTCGGCTTTCGCCTCGTCAGCGAAGACTGCACCGCCGCGCTGGCGATGCTCGGACGGTAACGATCAGGCGCTCTTCTTCGCCGAATCGGGTAGCTCGCTGACCGTTCGGGCGTTCACCTTCGCCAACCCCGGCCCGTCAGGCGTCTTCATCCACACGTGGACGGTTGTTTCATCTTCAGGAAATGACGTGTCGACGCGGGTGATGACACCCGTGCGCCCGTCGCTCAGCAGGACGGGCTTTCGGGACGCCATGAGGGCGTACATGGTCCGGACGATGCTCATTCCTCTAGTTTGCTCAACTTCGGAGAATTTCGCCAGTTCTTGGCCCCAGCCGTGCCCGTTCGCTAC
Organism: Polyangiaceae bacterium; assembly: GCA_036395495.1. Lineage (GTDB taxonomy): Bacteria > Myxococcota_A > Polyangia > Polyangiales > Polyangiaceae > DASWDH01. The sequence continues at coordinate 847 of DASWDH010000312.1, read as the reverse complement.
CCTGGATGCGAGGAAAGGGGGGGTGATAGAGAAACTGCAGCCGGTTACCCTCGGGGTCCCGAGCGTAGAAGCTGCGGGCCCCATCGCGATGGGTGCGGGGCGCGGTATCGAGCTTGATTCCCCGGCCGACGAGGTAAGCCGCCCAAGCGTCCACGTCTTCGGGCCGGCTCATCAAAAGCCCGAGGTGGTCGAGCCTCGTCTCTTGGCCCCCCTCTGGCCGGGCGTGCAGGGCTAGATTGTCTTCGCCACGCGTCAGATAGAGCTCGGCGGGGCTCGGTCTCCATTCCACCCGGTAGCCGAGCACGTCGCAATAAAACCGCTCCATGGCTTCGATGTCCGCGCAGAGCAGCGCGACGTGCCGGATGCCGCGGGTCGGGGGGGGTTCGGGCTGCGTCACCCGTCGACTATATCAGCGCGTCGGGATCGGGCTGAGTTGTGGTGGACCTATTCTTTGCGAATGCCGTCGTGCTCGGCGCCGGAGGCGCCGCGGGGGTGGGGCCCCATTCCGGACTTGCTCCGGTGGGGCGGGGGCGGAGCCCCTGATGACCAAGAGAGAGTGCCCGCAGCGAAGCTGCGCCGCGCGGGTCTAGTCGGCGGTCGCCAACTTGCGCTCGATGGCTTCGAGGTGGGCGCGAACCTCGGGGTCCCGGTCCCTCTGACTCTCGATCTTGCGAACCGCGCTCATCACGGTCGTATGGTCACGGTTGCCGAACGCACGCCCGAGCTCGGGAAAGCTGCACTTGAGCCGCGATTTGCAGAGGTACATGGCGACGTGCCGCGCGAACGCGACGCTCTTGTGTCTGTCCTTCGAGAGAAGGTCGTTCGAGCGAAGATGAAAGTGGTGGCA
>DASWDH010000311.1:0-5136 GCA_036395495.1 Polyangiaceae bacterium | reverse complement strand
GACCTTTAAGGACAAACCCACTGACAGGTGCCGCTCACGCACTTCCTCGCGGCGCAGTTTTCCCCGCAGGGGACGCAGAGGAGGAGCGCCGGGCAGTCACCGTCGACTTGGCAGGTCGTCGTCGGAGCGCATTGGCAGGTGTCGCATCCCTTGGCATCTTTGAGAACACCGTTCGGACACATCGGATTGCAGCCGAACGCTGGGCAGCACTGTTTGATGACGCAGGGGCCCTGCGGGGTGGTGTTGACGCAGTTGCTGCCGAGCGCACATTGGTTGGTATCAGTGCACTCGCTCGGCAGGCAGGCGACGCCTCCTTCGCTTGGACACACGCGAACCGCCCATGAACAGGTGCCGTCCGATTGGGCGGTGCACACCGGCCCGCCGATCGATCCATCGGGGCACATTTCGTTGGGGGCGAGCGGTCGCGGGTCCGAGCAGACGCAGGTGCCACCGTCGCTCGTGCCGGTCCCACCGTCGAGCGGCGTGCAGCCGATCTTCCACCCGCATTTGCCTTGCGCATTGACCTCGCAGGTCTGCGCCGTCAAGTAGCCCGGTGCGCAGGCGATGGCCTCGATCGGTTGATTGGCGCAATCTTCGGGCTTGCAGCTGTTCGATGGGCAGCTCACGACCTCCCAGGCGCACGTGCCGCCCTGGCCCTCGAGACACCGCCCGGTAGGACCGGCGACGGTGCCGTCGGGACAGGTGTAATTGGGAAGGCCGAGCGCCGGTCCGCATTGGTCGGTAGCGCATTCGCGCTGGGCGTCGCTTCCGTTCGAGCCGAGATCTTGGTGAATGGTGCAGGCGGCGGCGATCACGAGAGAGAGATAAGTCAAGCGGCGCATGGGAACCTCCTCCTGTGAGATATTTGGACGCTGCTCGCTCGATCCGTCACTTGATGGTCGCCAAAGTGGAGTCCACTACCGTGCGGAACATGCTTCGGGGAAACCGCGCGGCGAAATCCGCACCTCGACGCCGCGCCTCATCGTAACGCCCCGCGCCCACGAGCGCTTGGACCGCCAATGCCTCACGTTCGGGGGCCAATCGGCCGGTGCGATATTCGCGCATATGCCGCTCGATCTTTCGGAGAGCTTCCTCGAACCGGCGCGCGGTCAAATCGCCGCGAGCCGACTCGAGCAGCTCGCGCTCTCGGGTCAGATCGACGTCGTGCTCGGCGCCCTGAGGTTCAGGCGAACCGGCGATCGTTTCGGCCGGGCCTCGCGCGGTCGCGCTTTCGCGCTCGCCCGCGGGAGAGGACCGGCGCTTGGGCATCGCCGGATCGGGTACCGGCAGCTCGGGCGCGGGCTCGACCATGGCGCGCCCTTCGAACACCGACGGCGCGGAAGCGGGCGCTGCGCGATCGCGGAGTGGCGAGGCAGGTTCGGGCGCCGCCGGGCTCGGCTTCGCACCGAAGAACGATGCAGAGTTGGTCTCGGCGACGTAGAGCACCGCCCCGCCGGTGCTTGCTCCCACGGCCATCGAGAGAATCACGCCGGCCGTTTTCTTCGCGAGCAGCGTTCCGAAAAGACGCGTGCCGCTGCCCGCGGCGGCCGTCGTTCCGGTGAGCGCCGAGGCGAGCACCGAAAGACCGAGACGCCGCTGCAGGCGCCGCCTGGCGTCGGCAGGCACCCTCTCGAGGCGAGCCTCCCGGAGCAACAATCCCCGGACGCCGTCGTCCCAAGCATCGTGATCGTGCTCGTTCATCGTTCTCTCTCTCGCGGTCCGCTCAGTTGGCGGACTGCTCTAGCGAATTCCTGGCGTGCGAGCCGCAGCCGCGAGTAGCCGGTGTTCAAGGGGATTGCCAAGGCGGCAGCCACCTGCGGCATGGGGTAGCCGTCGATTTCGTGCATCACCAACACGGCCCGCTTTTCGAGATCGAGCGCGTCGAGCGCATGGAGCACGAGCGAACGATCCTCCCTTTGCTCGGCCAACTCGTCGGGCAGAGGCGAATCGTCGGCCGGTTCGAGCCCGTCGCCCAGCCGCTCGTGGCGGCGGTGCGAGCGCCGTCGATAATCGGAAGCTTGGCGGTAGGCGAATAGAAAAAGCCAAGGACGCAAAGGTCGGCTCGGATCGTATTCGTCGAGGTGCCGGTGAATCGTCACGAACACCTCGTGGCAGACATCTTCGAGATCGGCGCGCGCGACGCCGAGCCGGCGAAGCGTCGTCCAGACGTACGCGCACTGGGATTCGAACAAGCTACGGAAGTCGTGAGCCATCGGCGTCGAAAGTCCCCGGACGGGGTGGGCGATGGCGAGGCTCACCTGAGAGGTTTGGCCGCGACTCGGTATATCCGTCAAAAAAAATCGCCCATGACGGTGGCCGCGAATCCACCATTCAGCCGGGGCGTCGTCCACACCGAGGTGCCGTCGATCTCGAGATGGGTGGGCGACAACGGCGTATCCAGGTGTCCGCTGAACCGTGCGAGCCAGCTCGGAGCAAAGGGGAGCTCGAGCCCCAGCTGCGCTCCCAGCTGCATGTACGGCGTCGACTGGGGTTGTGGTTTTTGCACGTTGGCGCTTCCGTGGAGCATGCCCACCGAGGCTCGAGGACATGCGAACCAGGGATCGACATGCCAGCATCCGCCCGCCGTCGCCAGCAAGAGCCACGCGGTCACCGTCCCGCGTTCCGTTGCGGTCGACCCTGGGAAAAACCCGGCTCCCGCGAGCTCCACGGAAAACCGGGACCAGCGCAGCGATCCGAACGCGAACAGGCCCCACGCGGGTGTCGATGGCAACGTGCCCGCTGTCATGTCTCCACCGCCGCCGACACGAACATGTGGGCCGCCTGCCGGTGCCGGTTCGATACGCGGCGTGGGAGCCTGATCCATTGGCGCTTGCTGGGGGGGATTTGCCGGGATGGCGTCGCTCGCGACCGGTGGGGTAGGCGTTCGAGACGAGCCGTCGGATTGGCCCGGAGGCGCCGCATTGGCGCGAGGGTCGATGGCGATCGCAATCGCGAACGCCATCGTCTGTGCCAACTCGGCGCAGTCGTCGGCCACCGACGTCAGATCGCGGGTACCCAAAACGCGGCCGTCGGCCTCGCGGATCTCGAGCTGGCCGTGCAGCTTGGTCCCCACCCGAGCGATCCGGGCCGAGATGGCGAGCCCCGGTCGACCGTCGAAAGGATCGTAGCCGAGGCGGCTCACGACGAGTCCGCGCATCGCGCGCTCGTCGGGGCAGCGCGTCACGGTGGCGTCGATCAGGTATTCGACGCGAGCCGAGGCTCGTTCCGCGCGGGCGCCGGTCGCGAACGCCAGCATCGCGGGGACGATCAGAAGAGATAGAACCTTGCGCACCCGGCGACGATACTCAGCTCTTGCCGATGATGTCGACCGTCGGCAAACGGTCGCGCCTTTTCGCCGGTGCTCTCGACCCTGAAATCCGCTTCCAAAAAGTTGCACGCGTATGGTGCGCGCCGACTACTGCGGAACCGGCGTTTCGTTCACGAAGGATGGCACTTTGATCGACGTCTTCGACACTCGCGGCGTGCAGCAGCCCACGACCGGAGACGCGTCGCTCACGTTTGAAGCTGCGTGGACCACGAGCGGTGCAGCGTGCGTCAACAGACCGCGTTACGACGCGTTGGCGCCGTCGGGCGCGCTGGTGCTTCCCTCGTGTTGGGCGACGCTGCCGAAGTGCGCGTCTTGGAGCGAGGCCGAGAGCAAGAGCGAGATCCTCGGGAACTCCTCGCGCGTCCAATCGCTGAGCCTCTGCGAGTAGCGGCGGCTGCGGCGACCGCAGGCGACGACGGATGCAGTGGCTGCAGTCGTCAGCCCCGGCGCCGTAGATCGGGTGGCGTGGGCAGGCAGCGGGCGGCGCGAAGGACAAACCAAGGGGCAAAAGGGGCGATGGTCGACAGGCGGGTAGGGGGTTGGCTGGTGGCTTTTGCGGCGCGTCGCATTCCGTAATAAATTCAGCGGAGGAGAAGGGATTCGAACCCCTGGTACCTTTCGGTACGGCGGTTTTCAAAACCGCTGCCTTCGACCACTCGGCCACTCCTCCAGAATCTCAGTGACGGACTTTCGCGTTGCGATGGCCCACCAACCATAACACGCGCCGTCGTCGGGCGGGCAACCTGACCGGCCGCTCACGAGTCCGTCGGATCGTCACCTAAGGACGCGCGGAGAAGGATCGATCTGATCGCTGGCATCGTTCGCGCGTTCGTCTGATCGCCATCGCAGGAGTAGTCCGTCGCCGGAGAGGCTCGGATTTGTGTGCGTCAGGCAGCGGTGACAGCTGCGATCTCGGACTTCTCGGTCTGGACCCAGATTGCTACGAGCGCCTCGACGGATTTGCGGTCAAAAAAGTATTCTGCGACGATCCCTTGTCTCTCACACGACGGCTGACTTCGGGCGAACGAAAGGCGCAATGGTGCCGTGATCCATCAAGAACAATTTCGCGATTCCGAAGTTCGCCGGGTCGCCGAGTAGCCTTTCGAGTTTCCGAGCGGCGCCACCATTCAGAATGGAAAGGCAGGCACTGGCTCTTGGTGAATGGTACGCGCGTTTCAGGAACGTGAAGAAGGCGCGCAGCTCGAGAACGATCGACTTCGCATCAGAAGGCTCGCAGATCACTTCCCTAGGAAACACGCGGAAGAGGAGTTCTTCCAACTCGGCGCCGCCCATTTCGACGATGTCTTTGGCGACATATTTCTCCGCGAATTCCATCAGGGTGCGACACCAGCCCGTCTCGGCTTCGAGCGATCTCCGTTCGGGAGACGACGAGAAACGTCGCGAAATCACAGAATGCGCGGCCATCAGGGGTAGTCCTGACCTTCGATGGATGGAGTGCATGGCGGATGATTGCCGCGGCCTGCATGCACGATGCCAAAAGGTGCAGAGCGCCTGGGTTCGCCAAGGAAGGACGGGCGACATTCTCCACGCGTGCGCTCGCGCGACTCGGACATGTGTCACCGGACATCTGGCCGGTCCTGGACGGGTCGATGATTCCGGAATGCATGATCACCTGTCGGACCCAGGTGGGTAGGTGATCTGGGTGGTGCATGTGAATTGACCTCCCATGTTCATGCATCGGGCGACGGGAAAGCCGCCGGTTTCCGTCGACTGGCCATCTTCGGCCATGATACCGGGGAACTTTGCGCAGCCGAGACCTCCGCAGGCTTCGGCGCCGATCGCTTGCG
>DASWDH010000310.1:0-11265 GCA_036395495.1 Polyangiaceae bacterium | reverse complement strand
GGATCTCCGGCTCGAAAGGGGGTGACAGCCACTCGTTCAGCGGATCGACGGGCTGCACGTCATGATGACCATAGACGAGCAGGGTGGGTTTGCCGGGGGCATGGAGCCATTCCGCGTAGACGGCAGGGTGCCCTTCGGTCGGCAGAATGCGAACCTGATCCGGCGCCCAGCGCTTGAACTCGCCGGCGAGGTGTTGGGCACTCCGCAGCACGTCGGGTGCGTGCTCGGGCAGATCCGAAATCGAAGGGATTTTCACCCATTCGATGAGCTCGCGCACGAACCTGTCGCGGTGCGCATCGATGTAGGCCATCACCTCCCGCATCCGCGTTCCATAGCAAAGATCGAATGTCCTCGTCGCATCGTCGATGAGCGACTCGGCGCGGCCTTCGGCCCGCCTGCGCCCTTGTTACTCGGCGCGGCCTTCGGCCCGCCTGCGCCCTTGTTACTCGGCGCGGCCTTCGGCCCGCCTGCGCCCTTGTTACTCGGCGCGGCCTTCGGCCCGCCTGCGGGACTGCTACCATCGCGTGCCGATGCGCACGCAAGGGATGCTGCTTGCCATACCGTCGCTCGCCATGGCCGTCGTGGGGTTCGCGATGCTGGGCCCCGGCGCGGCTCGACCTTTCGACGGCGCGCAGGTGTGGGGCGGGCCAACGGATGGCGCTCGCCGGCTTTCGTGGCGGATCGCCGTCGTCCAGCGTCTGCGCGGTATCGACAGCACGCGCGATATCGGAACGATCGTCGTTCACGCGGCCAACGGAGGCCAAGAGAGCACGATGCGCTGCCGAACGCGGGCCGATGGCACCTGCGACGTCGAGATGAAGCTCGCCCGCGAAGTCCGAGGACAGGTGCATGCGTCGATCACCAAGGAAGACGGCGGCGAAATGCTCGCCGCCGGCTATTTCGCGCGCGATAGCTCCCAGTGGGGGACCGATGCCGGCCACCGGGCGCGGATGGGCGGCAAAACCGAGGGCGAGCTCGAGCTCGAGCTCTACGCCCGGCGGGGCATTTTCGCTGCCCCTTTCCGCGACGAGCTCACGGTGTTGGTCAAGCGCAGCATGGAGCCGGTCCGCGCCGCCCGGGTCACACTTCGCGCCGAGGCGGCCGACCTCGACGGCGATTCATCCGGCGACGGTAGCGTCAGCGGGACCACCGGCGTGGCGGGGGACGCGACATTCGGCGTGACCCCTCGCACCCATGTCATCGAGGTGAACGTCGAGGCGGCCGTTTCCGGTCGAAGCGTCCGCTGGACGGGGACCTTGCCCGTGGTGCCAGGAGCCATTTGGCTCGATCCGGCGGGCCTTGCCGTGCGCAAGATCCGCGTGCTCGCCCCGGTACCCCGCGAGATCGTCTACGCCACTCTCGCCAACAAAGCCTTTCGTGTCTGGGGCGGAGCGGTTCCGCTCGTGCCCGATGCGGGGGGCTTCGCTGGCGGCGAAATCGATTGGCCGGAAACGGCGGCGGCCGGACTCGATGGGCTCTGGCTCACGCTGGCGAGTGATCCACGAGCGAGCGGTTCGGGCACCGTCGGGTGGCCGGTCGATTCGGCGGGCGGAACGGTTCATCGCGACGAACAACCTTTTCGCGACTGGCTCTTGCTCGACGGGATGCCCTGGGCCGAGCGACGCGACAAGGGACGTCGCCGGCGCGCGCGCGTTCTGTCGGCCTCCGCGCTCGGAGCCGCCGCCATTCTGGAAGGTGTGCTCTTGGCCGAAACCTCGTTCCAGAAGGGCGCCCGCTCGTGGGCCTGGTTGGCGGTGGCGATCGCGACGATGGTGCTGGCGTTCGCCGCCGTAGGGGTGGTCATGATGTGGAAGACGAGCGGTTGAGTCATGCCGAGCGAGCCCGGATCAGGACGACTCGACGTCGGGAATGCTATGAACGAGCCATGATCGTCCTGGTCGTCGCGCTGGCGCCGCTCATCGTCGGTTTTCTGCTCATCGCCCTCATCGCCCGCTACTCGCCCAACGTGCCACGCCGCCCGTCCGCGGCTGCCGGAGAGGTCGACGACGATCGGCCGCAGATCACGCCCGACGAGTTCGAAGACATCATCAAGGAGCTGCTCCAAGCCCTGGGGCTCGAAATCATTTTCTCGGCGGCAGGCACGGGTGGAGTCCTCGAGCTGACCTGTCGCGACCCTCGCCCCCTTTCCGGGGGACGCCTGCTCGTCCATGCTTCGCCGGTGGTCGGGTTCGGCCAGGTGGACGCGGCCGAAGTCCTCGGCTTCGCCGACAGCGTGCGCGGAGACATGGGGGCCCTGAAAGGGATCTACATCGCCGCGGCCGGATTTACCGATGAGGCGCACGCCGCGATGCGCGCGACGCCGGCGCAGATCGAGCTGGTCGATTCACGGAAACTGGTCGAGCTCGTTCGCGAGCACCTCCCGGATCGAGCCGATCTGCTCGAAAGTTATCGCTCGTTCAGCGGGGAGGGCCGCCGCCACGTGCGTGCCAACCGCAGCTCGGGAGATGACGATCCCGAGGGCCAGGGGGTGTCGCAAGGCTGACTCGCGCCTCTTCGAAGCGGGGATGGGCCTTCGAGGGGGGTGTAGGGGAACGTATCCCCGGCACGCTCGCACAGCTTGCTCGTACGGCCCCGGTTCGGATACGTTCGGATGAAAGAAACCGCGACGTCGAGTAGAAGTGCCCTGAAGGTGCGAGTGATGATGGAGACGCGTTGGCGGGAGGCATGATGGTCAATCCCCAGATGGTGATGTACGAGGAGGAGTTCAATCAGATTCAGACGGTCGTGGATCGCCTCGTGAAGGATGCCAACTCGAAGGTCGTATTCATCGTCGACAAGAATGGACAGCTCATCGCTGCGAGCGGAGACGTCGACAACCTCGATACGACGTCGCTGGCATCGCTCACCGCCGGCAACATCGCGGCGACCGGCGGCATGGCCAAGCTGCTGAAGGAAAACGAATTCGCCACCCAATTCCACGAAGGAGAGAAGGCCAATATTCACATTCAGCTCGTCGGGAATCGAGTCATTCTGGTGGTCATCTTCGATTCCAAATCCAGTTTGGGTCTCGTGCGCCTGCGCGTGAGGAAGGCGAGCGAGGAGCTCAATCACATTTTCGAGTCGCTCTTGAAGAAGGTCCAAGAGCCGGGCGCCGATTCGCCGTTTGCCGAGATCACTGATGAAGACATCGACAACCTCTTCAATGACTGAAAGAGGCGTCGGATGAGCTTTATCAATTACATGGCCCGTGAGATCAATTGTAAGATCGTGTATTACGGCCCCGGGCTTTGTGGAAAGACGACGAATCTCCAGTACATTTACGAGCGAACGAACCCCGATGCCAAAGGCAAGATGATCTCTCTTGCCACCGAAACCGAGCGAACGCTGTTTTTCGACTTCCTTCCGCTCTCGTTGGGCGAAATCAAAGGCTTCAAAACCCGTTTCCACCTCTACACCGTCCCCGGCCAAGTCTTCTACGACGCGAGCCGCAAGCTCATCTTGAAGGGCGTGGACGGCGTCGTTTACGTCGCCGATTCCCAGATCGGTCGCATCGAAGCGAATATCGAGAGCCTGGAGAACCTACGCACGAACTTGAGCGAGCAGGGCTATTCGCTCGACAAGCTCCCCTACGTCGTTCAGTACAACAAGCGCGATCTGCCGGAAGTCGCTTCCGTCGACGAGCTGCGCCAGCTGCTCAATCCGACCAGTGTTCCCGAATACGAAGCGGTCGCCCGCACCGGCGTCGGCGTCTTCGATACTTTGAAGGCGGTGGCCAAGTTGGTTCTGAGCGAGCTCAAGCGCGGCGGCGCCTAAGTAGGGTCGCGCGCTCCCTGCTGCAGTTCATTGGGCGGCGCTTCGCCACGCTGGGCTGCGATGAGGGATTGGGGACTCGACCGTTCCCCGTTGGCCCCCGTAGCCCGTTGACCCCTTCAGCCCATCAAGCGAGGGGAGATCGCGGTCAGTTCACCCCATACACGCGGCGGCGGCGCCCGAGGTTCTTCGCTTTCAGTTTGGCTCGATACCGCTTGGACCGGGATCGGGTCGACTTGCGCGGGCCTTTGGAGATCATGAGAAACATGGGGGTCCGTACTTATCACGCCAAGGTCTATTTGGAAATGCCTTGGGTCAAAAGCCGATCAATCAGCTTTTTGGAGTAGGCGCTGATCTCGCTGAAGACGACGCCCATTCCGGGCGGGTTCTCCTCGACGCGAACCACTTGCCCGATCCCCTCGATGGTCTCGATATCATCCATGATGATCGTGAACCTGAGATCGACCTCCGTTCCGACGGGAAGGGGTGTCTTCGATTTGATGAAGGCGCCGGTTCGCGAGATGTTGGTGACGTATTCCTGGATGAAAGCGTCGAACGATTCGAACTCTTTGTTGATCGTGACGCGCGCGTCGCGCCTGTTGTCGTCGGCTGTGGTGGTGGTGTTTGTGTTACTCGGCGCGGCCTTCGGCTCGCCTGCGTCTGTGTGACTCGGCGCGGCCTTCGGGCCGCCTGCGGTTTCGGCTGCCATGTTCATTTCCCCGCGAGGTCGAACTGTTCGAGGTGGTACTCCTTGCGCGGCACGAGCTCGATGCGCCGCATGAATCGACGTTCTGCCTCTTGCACCGATTCACGCTCCTCCCCCTTCATGAGGTCGATCACGGCAGGGTGAGCGTTCACCACCACGCTGTATCCGGGTAGGTAAGCGCGGTCGCGCCGAATCTGACGCAGGATTTCGTAGACGACGGTTTGCTTGGATTGAAGCTGCCCGGTGCCGTCGCAATAGAAACAGGGTTCGTGCAAGAGTCGACCCAGGCTCTCGCGCGTCCGCTTGCGAGTCATCTCGATGAGCCCGAGGTCGGAGATGCGATTGAGCGTGGTTTTGGCTTTGTCTTTCTGCAAAAGCTCCTCGAGCCGTCGACGGATCTTTTCGCGGTTCGACGCACGCTCCATGTCGATGAGGTCGAGCACGATGAGGCCGCCTAGATTGCGGAATCTTAGCTGATAGGCGATCTCCTCCACTGCTTCGAGATTGGTCTTGAAAAGCGTGTCCTCCAGGTCCTTCGAGCCCTTGCCGACGTATCGGCCGGTATTGACGTCGATCGCGGTAAGCGCCTCGGCCTGGTCGATGATGAGATAACCCCCGGAGGTCAAAGGTACCTTGCGGCTCAGCGCACGTCCGATCTCGTCTTCGATCCCGTAGGCGTCGAAGATCGGCTCGTCGCCGCCGTAGTAAATGATGTCTTTGACCCGCTCGGGCATGAACATCTCGACGAAGCGGACCAGACGTTGGTACTGCTCCCTATCGTCGATCACGATCTGCTCGATGTCGTCGGTGAAGAGGTCGCGCGCCGTCTTGAGGACCAGATCGAGCTCTTGATAGAGGAGCGTCGGCGCCCGCCCGCCCGAATCGCGCTTCCTCGCGACCTCTTCCCACAGCCGCACGAGGTAGCCCACGTCCGCCTTGAGCTGCTTTTTGGTGAGGCCTTCGGCCACGGTCCTAACGATGAGTCCCCCTTTCGGAGGTTTGATCGACTCGATGGCTTCGCGAAGCCTCGCGCGCTCTTTCTCGGAACCGATGCGTTTGGAGATCCCGATCTGGTCGATCGTCGGCATGTAGACGACGTAGCGGCCGGGAAGCGAGACGTGGCTGGTGACGCGGGCTCCCTTGGTGCCGATAGGCTCCTTGGAAACCTGCACGATGACTTCTTGGCCCTCGCGAACGACCTCCCGGATCGGCGTCGAGCGTGACAACCGAGACGCATCGCGCTGACCGTTGCGCCCGCGCCCGGGCTTGGCTCCCCGCCCGTTTCCTTTTTTTTGCCGCAAACGCGCCGCCCGCTTGCTTCGGTAGACGCGCGGCTCGGAAGAGCTCACCGGCTCGACCCGCAGGTCCGCCTTCGCACGGCCCCCCCGGGGGGGTTCGGGCACTGCCGGACGCTCGGGAACGGCGAGAATGGCCTCCGACGCTGCGTGCCTACGGGCGGGCTGGACCTCGGGCACCCCGACCAGGTCCGATTCGGCATCGGACACCAGCTCATCCGGCACTTCCAGAGCTTCGGCCTCGTCCGCCTCCTCTTCGTCCTCCCCCGCATCGGCCAGTTCATCGTCCGGCGATTCGTCGTCGACGTCCGATTCGAGGATGCTCTCGTCGGCCTCGGCGATTTCAGCCTCGACGCCATTGGTCATGATGGACCCCGGAGGCTCGGGCGGCTCCGGAACGACCTCGGGGGAAGCGGCAGGTAGTTCCTGGAAATTGTCCTCTTCATCCGGCCGTTTGCCGCCCGCCAGATAGGCTTCGAAATCGTGCGGGCGGATCAGGTCTTCGACGTGCAGGAAGGCGGCTCGCTCTTGACCGATGTCGATGAAGGCGGCCTGCATTCCGGGCAAGACTCGCGTGACCCTGCCCAAAACGATGTTTCCGAGCGTGCTTCGCGTACTGGCACGCTCGAGGTGAAGTTCAGCAATGATTCCATCTTCGATGAGAGCGACGCGGGTCTCTCGGAGGTCGACGTTGATAACGAGCAGATTCTTGGCCATTGGGTAACGCCCTTCCGGGCGACCGAAAACCGGACAAACCCGAGGTTTCCGGCCGAGTGCCGGGGGGCAACGCGGATCGCGGCCCGCCCTGGCGGAGATTGTCTAAAGGCGAGCACAGCGGGAGCTCGACGCTGGGGTGGTAGGAACGAACCATACAAACAGGCCTGCGCAAAAAGGCCAAAAGTTTTGGAGACTTTATCATGTGAGGCGGCCAGGCGTCACGGCAGTCGCTCGCATTTCACGCCGGCCTCGGCTGACCCGTCGAAGGTTCGACGGATCGAGGGGCTAAGCGAGCGACACCGCAGTGCTTCGCGCCTGGACCCAGAATTGCTCCCTCTTCTAGCACAAATGCATCCCCGCGAGATCACGGCGCGGGGCCAGAAAGGGATTACCCATGCCGCGAAACGAGTTACTCATCCTGCACTGCCCGGCTGGAGGCGGGCACAGGGCGGCGGCCATGGCCCTCGCCGAGCGAGCCGAAGTACGCGGAATCGCGGCCCGCGTCATCGACGCGCTGTCGTTCGCGCCCCCATGGTTCGCCAAGCTGTACGTTGACACCCACCTGCGCTCGTCGGCGTACATCCCTCACCTCTACGGAAGCGCCTACTTCGCCTCGAATCATCGGACCGCGGTCGACGGCGAGCTTCGGAGGTGGTTCGACCAGTGGATCGGCAAGCCTCTCTTCGAAGAGGTCCAATCGAGCGACCCGCTGGCCGTGATCACCACCCACTTCTTTCCCATGGGGAAGCTTGCTTCGGCTCGGCAGCGGGGAAAGCTGAGCGCCCCGCTGGTCGAGGTCGTCACCGATTACGCCGCCCACGCCGTCTGGGCCGAACCGGGCGCCGACGCTTATTGCGCTCCCCGCGGGCGCGCATCCGCCGATCTCGTGCATCACGGGATAGCGCGCTCGCGCGTCGTGCCGACCGGCATTCCGGTGCGCGCGGCTTTCGCCGAAGCTCCGCCCCTCGCTTCTCCCGCGCCCGGCGAGCCCCTCCGCGTGCTCATTACCAGCGGTGGCTTTGGCGTGGGGCCCATCGGCCGAGTGCTCCGCTCGTTCGCGCCCCCTTCTTCGACGGGGGACCGCCGGCAAAGTCGGCCGGCCGCTCACCTCACCATGATTTGCGGCCAAAATCCACGCCTCGTCCGGCGCGTTCAGCGCATCTCCGACCGGTTCGGCCTCGACGCCAGCGTCATCGGTTTCGAGCGCGAAATGCCGGCTCGCGTCGCCGAAGCGCATGTCGTCGTGACCAAGCCAGGAGGACTGACGGTCACCGAGTGCCTTGCCGCCGGCAGGCCTCTCGTGCTGGTCGGCGCCGTGCCCGGTCAAGAAAGTCTCAACCAAGCGTGGGTGACCGAATCGGGCGCCGGCCTGGCGGTCGCGCCCGATGACGTTGGCGAGGCAGTCGAGATGCTTCGCCGCTCCACGTTATTGGAGCCAATGGCGCAAAGGGCGCGCGCCCTCGTGGTACCCGACGCGGCTGACCGCGTCCTCGACGTCACGCTTTCACTCGCAAGCGTCTCCCGAAGACGAAATCTCGTGCATCCGTCGGTTGGCCCATGACAGTCGGCGGCGGTCTCGTGCACGCTCCCACCCGTCCAACGGCAGATTGAGCGAACGGGGCAGCTAGGCAATCCTGGCGCAAATGGCCTCGAAACGCGGCGCGGTTCTATATCCCACATGCATTGACAAACGGTCACCGTTGTGGGCATGGTTTGCCGTTCAACATGCGCGACGCTGAGCAGCTTCTGTCCTCGGAGGAGGAGCAGACTCGCCGCGCAGAATTGCGGGTGGGGGAACTCATCCGAGGACGATGGCGACTCGACGTGCTTCTCGGAATGGGGGGCATGGCGGCCGTCTACGCGGCCACTCACCGGAACGGCAAACGCGTCGCCATCAAGATGCTCCATGGTGAGCTCTCTTCGAACGTGTCGATTCGACAACGGTTCATCGACGAAGGCTACGTAGCCAACCGCGTCGGCCACCCCGGTGCCGTGTCCGTAATCGACGACGACATCGCCGAAGATGGCTCGGTGTTTTTGGTGATGGATCTGTTGGAGGGCGAAACGCTCGAGGGGCGCCTGCGGCGATACGGAAGGCTACGGCCCTCCGAGGTGCTGCTTCTGACGATTGGATTACTCGACGTGCTCGCTGCGGCGCACGATAAGGGCATCGTTCATCGCGACATCAAGCCCGACAACATCTTCATCACCCGCGAAGGTGACGTAAAGCTGCTCGATTTCGGGATAGCGCGTTTGATTCAGCCGGGTCGTGCGCGCACCACGCAATCCGGGGCCACGATGGGAACGCCCGCATTCATGGCCCCGGAGCAGGCGCGCGGTCGCTGGGAACAGCTCGATGGCCGCACCGACCTTTGGGGGGTCGGGGCGACGATGTTCGTCCAGCTCACCGGCCGCCAAGTTCACGAAGCGGATACCGTCAACGAAGAGCTGCTCTGCGCCATGACCAACCCGGCACCGTCGCTTGCCAAGGTCTTGCCGGGATCACACGAGGCGCTCGTCGACCTCGTCGATCGGGCGCTCTCGTTCGAGCAAGAAGATCGCTGGGCGAATGCGCGTGCCATGCAGGCCGCCGCACAAGCGGTCTATCTTCTTCTCGAGCCCGAAGAGGCGCGGCGTTCGCGCCCGGTGTTCGAACGCACATCGCTTACCGACAGCGCATCACCGGTTACGCTGATGACTCCCCACGCGATCGTCTCACGGACGTTCGACACGCTCGCGGCAGCAGCTTCCCCCGCGCGGCGGCGCACCTGGGTCCTCGCGGGGGCCGGCGGGGCGCTCGCCCTTGCGATCATCATCGGGCAAGTAATCGCGCGGCACGATCCCGCTCCCTCGCCCGTCAAAACGACGATCACCGCCTCCCAGGTGCCCACGTCGGCCGAACCAGCCGTCATCGTCTCTCCGCCTTTGCCGCCTCCCGCCCAACCCGAGGTTGCCGCTCCCGCAGACGTGGGAGAGTCCGCCGCGGCCGAGAACAAGAGCAGGGTGGAGAAATACCGCCAGGGCAAGATGTCGCCGCGGATCGTCGAATCGAAGGCGGCGGCGAGTAACAGCCCGAAGGCGGGTGGGTCCCCGGGCGGTCCGACAACCGGACCGACGAATCTTGCGCCGCCCCCCCCGGTCCCGGTACCATCGGTCGATCCGTTGGATCGCCGCAGGTAGGGGGTCGATGCATCGCAAGACTCTGGTCCTTACGTTCTGTTCCTTCGTCTTCATCGCCACGCCCGCGCTCGCGCAGCACCGCGACGCCGCAACTGCCGAAGCGCTCTTTCGGCAAGGCCGTCAGGCCATGGAGGCGAAGAATTACGACGAAGCGTGCCCCAAATTTGCGGAGAGCCAGCGGCTCGACCCGGCGTCCGGCACGCTGATGAATCTGGCAACGTGCGAGGAAAGGGTAGGCAAGCTGGCGAGCGCTTGGCAGCACTGGAAGGAAGCCATCGATGCGCTTCCGCCCAAGGACGACCGGATCGCCTTCGCGCGCAGCCGCGTCGAAGACTTGGAGAAGAAGCTTCCGCGCTTGCAAATCACGCTTTCAGGCGGCGGAGAGGGCGCCAAAGTGTACCGCGACGAGCTCGAGCTCGGATCCGCCAGTCTGGGGGTGCTTCTACCGGTCGACCCCGGATCTCACACGGTCACCGTTCGCATGCCGGGACGGTTTCCGAAATCGGTTCCCGTTTCGGTCGCGGTCGGCGAATCAGCGCAGATCGACGTGCATCCCGGCGCGGTCGACCCCTCCGCCAACGAGAAGAACGTCAAACTGCAGCCGCGCCCGCGAACCCTCGGTTGGATCTTCGGCGGCATCGGCGTGGCAGGCGTCGGCGCAGCGACGGTGACCGGCCTGATGCTCGTCAATAAGAAGAGCACCGTCGAGACCAGCTGTCCGGACAAGACGTGTACGAGTCAGGACGGGCTCGATGCTGTTTCTTCTGGTAAGACGCTCCTCGTGGCCAATACCGCGGCGTGGATCGTGGGCGGGGTGGGCCTCGGCCTCGGCGCTTATTTCCTGCTCAAGCCGCAACGAAACCCGACCACGCCCGCCTTGGTCCCGAGCGTCGGGCCCGGTGTCGCCGCTCTTTCCTGCGTGGGAAGCTTCTGAATGCCGTACAGTCGATTGCTTGCGGTTTTGCGCGGCGCGTTGCTCGCAGCCCTGTTCTTCGTCGTCTGGTCGGCGACCAGCTGCATGGTCACCGGCGGCTACGACTTCGATGGCTACCGGCTGAGGGGCGACGCTTCCGTGGGTGACGGCGGCTGCATTCCTTACACCTGCCAAGATTTGAATGCCGAGTGCGGCCGGATCCCCGACGGCTGCGATGGCATTCTCGAGTGCGGGACCTGTGTCATGGGCACTTGCGGCGGAGGGGGCCGCAACAAGTGCGGCGTCGATCCTTGCACAGCGCGGAGCTGTACCGAGCTCGGAGCCACCTGCGGCTCGATCTCGGACGGCTGCGGCGGCACCGTGGTCTGCGGGGGCTGCATCCCACCCGATACCTGCGGCGGCGGTGGGATGTCGAAGATGTGCGGTTGCACGCCGTACACCTGCCCCGAGCTCACCGCGGAATGCGGCATGGCCTCCGATGGTTGCGGTCAGACGCTCGATTGCGGAGCCTGCACCGTGGCCGATACGACGTGCGGCGGCGGCGGCATGCCCAATCGCTGCGGTTGTACGCCGACGACCTGCGCGGCGGCCGGGGCCGACTGCGGAATGATCCCCGACGGCTGCGGCGGACAGATCGACTGCAAAACTTGTACGACGGGCAC
>DASWDH010000309.1:0-4473 GCA_036395495.1 Polyangiaceae bacterium | reverse complement strand
CACGATCAGCAATTGCCGCGTTTCCCCACGCAAATTTACGGCGAGGCCGTCGGTAGGACCCATCCGACCGGAATGGCCGCGAGGCCTCGCCTCTGTTTGAGTTACTCGGCGCGGCCTCCGGCCCCGCCTGCGGTGGCTTCGCCGACAGCCAGTTCCGCCTGTCCGGTCAGTACTTGAGTGGGCCTATGGCTACTCCGATGAAACGATCTGGCAGCGACGATCTGACGCAGTCACGCTAGGCGCTCACCAAGAGTTTCACTTCTCGTAAAGCCAGTAGTGCGCCGAACCGAAGCGTCCGCCGTCGAAGGCCTGCAGGGAAAGCGCCACCCGTTCATCGGGCAAGTCCGCCGGCAGGTCGAACCGGTGCTCCGACCATTCCCCCGGAAGGATGTGCAGCACGCCGATGACCGCGCTACCCGCGCGCACTTCGACGGCGGTCGGCGCATCGGCCATCATGCGCGCGATCACGAAGGCGGCTCCCCGCCGGCCGTTGCGAACGATGAAGCGGTCGGCCGGCCTGTGCACCCGTGCTCCGTCGGCGATGAGCCGATCGCCGAGCTCGTAGCTGAGCGCCTGGTCGTCGGTTTCGCGGGTGAGGCCGATATCGTAGTCGTGCGCGGACTCGGACTCGAGGTCGGCAACGTCGAGCTCGTCGATGAGCTTCGCCCCGGGTGAAACGCTGGGAGCATCGCCGGAGCCAAGCAGGTCGTAGCGGGCGGCGAAGGCGGTCATCGTCGTACCGCCGAGGATGGTCTGATCGATGACGGTCTCGTCGTGTAGCGCGTCGCCAAGCACGGCGTCACAGGCCATCCAATGGCGATAGACGATGAAATGCGTGGGAAGGTGCTCGGGCGAAGCGCGCCAAAGTCTCTCGTAATGCTCGAAACGGGAGCCGGCCCCCGCCACCCAATACCGCGCTTCTCCGGGAGTCGTGAGTCCGACGACGTCGAACGTTCGGCGGTTGGAAAGATAGCCGATGGCCCCGGTGTCGTTGACGCCGATGCGCGCATCGGCCGGGAGCGCGGCATCGGCCCACCGCCCGAGGGCGACTTGCTGCCGATCGATCGCCGATGCGCTGCCGGCAAGGTCGTCGACCGTCCAGTCGAGGTGCGACGCGAGCGCCCCGGCAAAGGCGAAGCTCACCACGGCGCCGACCACCCGAAGCTGCGGCCGAATCGAAGCGAGGAGCTCACCCGCGCAGGAGCCGAGACAGGCCAATCCGATGAACCATGCAAACGCGAAGGGCCACAGGTAGCGCAGCCGATTCCAGAGGAACGTGAGGTACGTACAGGGAACGAGAATCGACAGCGCCAGCAGCAACACGAGCCCCGCGCGGAACAATCGCCCGCGAAGCCCGCCCGTCACTGGGATGGCCAGCAGAGCTGCGATGGCGTACGGCTTGGCTCCGCTCGGAATGTAGACCGCGCTCCACTCTTTTCCGTCGAGCAGCGTATCGAAAAGGATACGTGCATTTTCCTCTACCGCCGCGACGAGCGTGAGCCCATGACCGTAATAGGGGTTGCCCGGGAGCCATTTGACCATCGTGGTGGACGAAGCCGCGTGCCCAGTCAGAGCCACGTTGAGAAGCGGGACGACCAGCGGCCCCACCAGGGCGAGGAGGGCGGGAATGCGCCGCCGCCACACGGCGGCCGGCGGTGACCCTGCTGCGCGAGCGCCGGGAAAGGATGCGAGCGTCGCCAAGATGACGAACGAAGCGAGCATCCCCTCGGGGCGAAGGAGGGGAGCCGCGAGCGAGGTGCCCAAAAGAAGGCGGTGTCTTCGCGGCGTTCGATCTTCTTCCGGAGACTCGCCCCATTCGACGCATTGTCGGACCGCGAACGCGAGGATCCAGGCCAGGGGCACGACCTCCATGCCGCTCGCGGCGCACCAAACGTAGCCACCAAAGCACAGCACCATGGCGCCCGCGCCGACGCTGGCTGCCCGACCGGCCAAGGGCAGCGAGAGACGGTAGGTTTCCACGGCGAGGGCGCCGAGCGCCAGGAAGCCGAGCGCCCACGCTCCCCAGATGATCGCGAGATCATGCAGGCCGAGCAGGTAAAAGGGCGCGAGCAGGGTCGGCCAGAGCAGGCTCGTGGCGCCCGAGCTGTAACCTTCGCCCTCGACGTACGAAAAGAAATGTCCGCCGGCCAGACGTCTTGCGTACTGGAAATGAATGAACGCGTCGTCGAGCGGAACCGCGGGGTGACCGCACCTCGTGAGAACGTGTCGAATGGCGTAAATCGCCACGGCGGACGTGGCGACGGCGACCGGCACATACGGCGCGATACGCCTGGCGAACGCGGAGAGCGGCGAGCTCTGCGCGGTTCCTCCACTCTGCACCGCGGTACGCAATCGAACGCCGCCTCCTCGAGTCTGGTGTCCCTGTGCTATCCACGCGGGCGTGGAGTCGCAACCTTTTGATCGAAACTCCATCTCCAGGCGCTACCTGAGTGCCCCGCGTCTCCCTGGCGACGGGCCGGTCGACGTCCGAACTTTGTTGGCGACGCCGAGCGTCGAAATCGAGATCGAGATCGGCTCCGGGCGCGGGGGCTTCTTGCTCGAGCGCCTGGCGAGCCGCGAGGACGTGGGTCTCGTAGCCTTCGAAATCAAGCGCAAATGGGCGACGCTGGTGAACGAGCGCCTCGAGCGAGCGGGCCTCTCCGGGCGATGTCGCGTCTTCGCCGACGACGCTCGCAGCGCACTGGCCCGCCTGCAACCGAGCGGCGCGATCGCCGCGGCGTTCTTTCATTTCCCGGACCCCTGGTGGAAAAAGCGGCACCAAAAACGACGGCTCATCACCCCTGCTCTACTCGACGAAATCGCCCGCCTCCTGCGCAGCGGCGGCGAGCTGTTTGTCCAGACCGATGTCGAGGAGCGCGCTCTTCTGTACGAGATGCAGATCGCCTCCCATTCTGCGTTCAAGCCGCGCGGCGATCAGGCGGGGTCAGCCCGCGTCGCCGAGAACCCCTACGCCGCTCGCAGTCACCGGGAGCGGCGGGCCGTCGCCGACGCGCTGCCCATCTTCCGCTTGCGCTACGCCCGAAAGCCCCGGACCGTTAGCGCGTCTTCTGTCCCTCGTTGAGAACGAAGCCAACCTGGGCGCTCTGGCCAAGATCGACGCGCACGTGGATGGAGAGGGTACGGCGAGGCCAGGGTGTGCAGGTGACCGCGTGCGCTCCCGGCGCCAGTGGGAGATTCGAGACCGGCGAATGTCCGGCCGGCTTGCCGTCGACGGCGATGTCGCATCCCGGGCCCGATGCCGTGATCGAAAGCCGACCGGTCGCTTTCCCGACGGATACGTCCTCGGCGCCGCTCGACGACGCAGCCGCCACGTCTTTGCCGGATGGCGGCAACGTATCGTCGAATTTGTACCAGCTTCCCTTGGACACCTTCACCTCTTCCCAGGCCTGGCTCGAACTCAGCGCGAAGACGAAGGCCGCCGTAGCCGCCGCAAAGCCGAGCCATCCCCATCCGCCTCCCTTCTCGCGCGGATTGATGTCGCTCACACTCGCTTCGGCCGGAGCGGAAGGGCGCGTTGGGGCCGGCGCGACGTCGGATTGGAAGGGATGGGACTGGTCGATGAGCGCCGAATCGGCGACGAGCTTGACGTTGGCCAGCATCGCGTCGTGATGGCGCAGCTTGTCACCGAATAGACCGTGCATGAACGCCGAGAGCGAGAGCGCCGAAGTATAAAGATGAGCCGCATGAACGAACCGCTCGAGATCGAGCTGCAGTTCGCGAGCGCTTTGATAGCGATCCTCGGGATAGCGGGTGAGGGCCTTCATCAAGATTGCTTCGAGCTCCGGCGGATAGTCTCGCTTGACCGAGCTCGGCGGGGCGAAGGTCGCTGCTCCGACCAGGCGCAGGGTTTCGTAGTCGCTGCGCCCTTTGAAGAGGCGCCGGCCGGTGGTGAGCTCGTAGAGCGTCGTGCCGATCGCGAACACGTCGGAGCGGGCATCGATGGGATGCCCGAGCGCCTGTTCGGGCGACATGTACGGGACTTTGCCTTTGATGTTGCCGGCGCGCGTCTGATCGCCAAGCTGCACGCGACTTTTGGCAACTCCGAAATCCACCAGCTTCACGTCGCCCGAGTAGGACACGAGCACGTTGTGCGGGGAGATGTCCCGATGCACGATCCGCAGCGGATGGCCGGCCAGGTCGCACTTCTCGTGTGCGTACGAGAGGCCGGAGCAAAGACCGATCGCCACGTAGAGCGCGTGCTCCAGGGGGAGCACCCCTTTTTGCTTCGAGAGCTGGCGCTGAATGGCGCGGAGATCCTCACCGTGGACGTGCTCCATGGCGATGAAGTGCGTGCCTTCCATTTGGCCGACATCGTAAATCTGAACGATGTTCGGGTGCGAAAGCGTGGCGGCGATCCGCGCTTCGTGCAGCAGCATCGAGATGAACGTTTCTTCGTGATTGACGATGGGCAGCGCGCGCTTGATGACGACGAGCTTCTCGAAGCCAGCCGTC
>DASWDH010000308.1:0-2778 GCA_036395495.1 Polyangiaceae bacterium | reverse complement strand
CGTCGAAGAGGGTTTGGGGGGAGCCGACGATACCGGCGGAACTTTCGATGTGGCGCGTGGCGAGGACGCACGTGAGTTGGCCTTCGCGCGCACGGGGGGAGATTCCGCGTCGGGCGCGGTTTCGGTGACGTTGTCGAGAGGAACGAGCGGAGCGATCGTGGCGTCGACGGGCGCCCCGGCCAACGGCGTGGCGGGCGGGTCCGCCGCCGATGTCGATGGGGGCTGTGCCTCCGGGCGAGGCGTTCTCGGCTTGCGCACTTCGTAGACGCCTACTCCGACGATCAAACCGAAACCGATCGCCAAGAGCGCGAGCCGCGACTCTCCGATGGTGCGCAACGCCAACGAGCTCCAGGTCCACTTGGTCTTGGCGTTCAGTCCGGCGCCCGATTCGCTCGACGGCGGCGACGTATCGAGCTCCGGATACCGACTGGTGGGGTAGCTCGATCGGAGCTCACGTGCGGGCAGGAGGCTGGAGACGTTGCTCGGAGGCGTGAATCCTGAATGCGATACGGCATCCATTTCCGAAAGCACGATGGAGGAGCTCGTTCGTCCTTGCGCGCGTTCGTCGGCCAAGCGCAGCGCCGTGTTCAGCGCCTTGCGGCGCTGCTCATGGCGATCGCCGAGGAGCTGGCGCATGAAGGCCGCCACCTCGAGATCGGTGCTGATCCACTGCGAAGTGGGCAGGGCCAGGTCGAGCGCGCGCTGCAGCTCGTTGGCCGTCGCGAAACGGCGATTTCGATCTTTCTCGAGAGCCTTCATGACGACCGCCTCGAGACTCGGCGGGTAGCGGCTGATGAAGCGGCTCGGTGGCTCGACCGGCGTTTCCGATGCGACGTTGTAGAGCGTCGAAATGTCGCTGTCGGACCGGTACGGGTGACGTCCGGTAGTCATGACGTAGAGAAGAATCCCCAGTGCGAACACATCGGTGCGCCGATCGAGCAGCACGCCGCGCACCTGTTCGGGCGCCATGTAGGATGCTTTTCCTTTGATATGTCCGGCGCCGGTATCGGGGCTCGCGCGGCCCATCGCTTTGGCTACCCCGAAGTCGACGACTTTGACGACGCCATCGAACGTAACGAGGATGTTCTGAGGCGACGCGTCGCGGTGGACCAGGCCAAGCAGGTGGCCTGATTCGTCGCGTAGGTCGTGAGCGGCGTGCAGCCCGGCGCAGGCCTGGCTGATGATGCGCACGGTAATGGGGAGGGGAATGCCTCCCTGCTTGCTCGCGGCTTTGAAGACGACGCTGAGAGGCTCTCCGTCGACCCAATCCATGACCAGGAACAGAACGCCGTCTTGCTCGCCGAGGTCGAGAATCTCGACGACGTGCGGATGCTTGATGCGCGAGGCGAGCGAAGCTTCGTCGAGAAACATCTGCTCGAACTGGGGATCGTCGCTCAGCGCCGGCAAAATGGTCTTGATGGCGACAATCTTCTGAAAACCTCGGGTGCCCTTGAGGCGGGCCGCCCAGACGGTGGCCATTCCCCCACTGGCGATCGGCATCAGCAGTTCGTAACGTCCTAGGACGTGTCCGGCGCCTACATCGCCGAGATGTTTCACGGTTTTCGCTCCAAGCCTAGGCTAGTCTTGCAGATCTCGATCTGGCTCTCAAGAGAGGGATCCGACGCAGTAATGTTAGGCAATGTTAGGCGGCGCGCAGGGTGAGGATCGCGATCTCGGGGGCGACACCCAGTCGGATGGGCGGCCCCGTCGTCCCGAGACCCGGATGCACGTACAGCGTGGAATTGCCGTCCCGATAGAGCCCGAGGTGAAAACGGTGGGCGAGCTTTCCCAAACTGAGGAACTTGGGAAAGAACGGTAAGGCTACTTGTCCCCCGTGGGTATGGCCGGAGAGCACGAGATTGGCGCCCCGTTGGGCGGCGGCGGGGAACAATGCCGGGTCGTGGGCGAGCAGCAACGTGAAAACGCCCGGCATTCGGCCTTCGAGTGCCCGCGCCAAATCGGCGCGCCGCGTCCATGTGTCGTCGACCCCCGCCACGAAAAGGCTCGCATCGCCGCGGGTGACGGTTCTGCCCTCGTTGCGCAGCACGACGGCGCCTTTCGAGCGCAAGAGCGTGATGAGCGGCTCGCCGTCGCCGAAGTAATCGTGATTGCCCATCGACACGAAGACACCGTCGTCGGCCCGCAGGCTTCCGATGACGTGGGCAATGTCGCCGTGAAAGTCGACGCCACTCGACACCATGTCACCGGTGACAACGACCAGATTCGGCGACGCGGCGTTCGATATTTCGGCCCATGCCTTACCCCAGCGAGGTGGAGTGAAACCGCCGATGTGAAGATCGCTCAGCTGCGCCACCCGATAGCCGTCGAATTCGGGGGGCAGTCCGTGCACCACGACATCGAACTTGCGCGTCGTCACCCAACGTCGCCGAACGAAGACGCCCCACACGGCAAGCGCGAGCGCCGCAAGATAAGCGCCGAGCGCAAAGCTGGTGGGCGGATCGAACGCTCGACCCAGCACACCGAAAACGACCAGCTTGCCCAACGCGAAGATCGCGATCGGCAGCGATGATCCCAGCGCCGCGCACCAGTGCGCGAAATACGGCTCTTCCACGAGGTGAAGGGCCACGCGAGAGCGGGGTCGGTCGGGGAACAATCCACGAAAGCGAAGCACGAAGATGCCGAGCAAACCCAGCGCGAGCGCGGAGCCCGCGAAAGCTGGGTAAGGGATTCCCATGAGGCGCATGAGCTCCGTAGCCGCCAATGCGAAGGTGGCATGCGTTGCGGCGGTGATCAGAAAAATCACCTGCGCGAAGCGTG
>DASWDH010000307.1:0-16710 GCA_036395495.1 Polyangiaceae bacterium | reverse complement strand
AACCCCTACGTCGGCTACTGGTACGCGGCTCCGGGGTGCGCGCAGATCGAGCATACGGTCATCCGTTGGTTCTGCGATCTCATCGGGCTGCCTGACCCGTCAGGAGGCGTCCTCACCTCGGGCGGCTCGATGGCCAATCTGATCGCGCTCGTTACCGCTCGCATCTTGCGCCTCGGTGATGATTTTACACAAGGGACGATCTACGCCTCGGACCAGCTACACCACAGCATTCGAAAGGCCCTCCTGTTCGCCGGGTTTCCGGCAGCGCGACTGCGGATTGTGCCGAGCGATGCATCGTGCCGCATGCAGCCACAAGCATTGGCTTTAGCCATGGCTCGCGATCGGGCGGCGGGGCTGCGCCCGTTCTTCGTGGTCGCCACGGCAGGAACGACGAATACCGGCGCGGTGGACGACATGCAGACGATAGCGGAGATCGCCGTCCAACACGAGGCGTGGTTTCACGTCGATGCCGCCTATGGTGGGTTCTTCGCATTGACGGAGCGCGGCCGCACTCGCCTGCGCGGCATCGAGCGCGCCGATTCGGTCGTCCTCGATCCGCACAAGAGCCTATTTCTGCCATTCGGAACAGGTTGCCTGCTGGTTCGTCGCCTCGACGACCTTCGCCAGGCTCACCTCGTGCATTCCGATTATCTGCAAACCGTCGTCAAACTGGGCCAAGACGCCGGCGCGACGAATCTTGCCGACCTCTCGCCCGAGCTGTCGCGCGACTTCCGAGGCTTGCGAGTGTGGCTGCCGATGAAGCTCCTCGGTGCGGCAGCCTTTCGCCGAAGCTTGGACGAAAAGCTCGACCTGACTGAGTGGGCTCTGGGCCGGCTTCGCGCCATGGACGGAGTGGAGATACTGACTGAACCCGAGCTGTCCATTTTGGCCTTCCGTGTAACATTGCCGCAACGCAGTACCACCGAGCTCGATGAGATGAACGAGAGAATCCTCGCTCGCATCAATCGAAAAGGGCGAGTTCATTTATCGGCAACCACCGTGCGCGGTCGCTTTGCTCTTCGAATCTGTATCCTTTCGTTCCGGGTGCATCGCGACACCGTCATGGCTTGTCTCGAGGACCTTCGCGAAGGCATCGACGCGGAGAGCGAGCGTTGACATCCCCGGCAATCCGGTGCGATGTTGGATCGAACGTGGAACGGCTCGCGACTATACGGGGCGCACTGCTCGAGGAGCTCGCGCACAATCACGCAAGATTTCTCTTCATCAATACTCGTCTCATCCTGAGCGTCGGCGTCGATCTCAATGACACGCCGAGGTCCACCGAAGCGGATTTCAAGAACGCCAAGGTCGCACTCGAGACGCTGCACAAGATGGGTTTCCTAAGGGACAGGGAGGGTGGCCGTGGCGCGTGACGTCGTTTGCACTCACAGCGACAAGCGCGAGACGCCGCAGGCGATTCGCGAGCTTTTGGCCGGCCTCGGCGGTATCGATGCTGTCGCCATTCTGTTCTTCTGCTCCGCCAATCACGACGGGCTCGCCATCGAAAGGGCGCTCAAGGAGCAGGCGCCGACGGCCGAGGTCGTCGGATGCACGACGAGCGGCGAGTTCACGGACCGAGCTTACAGCCAAGGCGGCGTGGCCGTCGTCGCCCTCTCCCGCACGAAGGTGCGCCGCTGCGCCGCGGCGATGGCCGAGTACGACCAGGGCACGAGCGTCGAACAGTCCATCCACGCCGCCGCCCGTGAGCTCGCCAACACGCTGAAGATCGATCTTCGTGAGGTCGACCCCGATCGCTGGGTCGGCGTCGTGCTGCACGAGGGAATGAAGGGCAACGAGGAAGAAGCCAATGCCGTGCTCGGCCACGTTGCGCCGTTTCTCTCGTTCCTCGGCGGATCAGCGGGCGACAACTTGCAGCAGAAAGAGACGCGCGTGTTCCACCGCGGGCGGTACTCGAACTGCGGCTCGGTGATGTTGCTGATGGAGCTAGCCGTTCCCTATGTCATCGTGAAGACCTGCAGCTTCGAGCCGACGCCCGTGCGAATGCGCATCGGCCGCGTCGAGGGTCGCGTCGTCTACGAGATCGACGGGCGGCCGGCCGTGCAGGAGTACGCCGCGAAAGTGGGCGTGAGCCCGGAAGTCCTCGACCACCCCGTCTTCATGGCGAATCCGCTCGGCTTGATGATCGAGGGCGAGCCCTGGGTGCGCAGCCCTATCGCTGCACTGCCGGACGGCGGTCTCCTGTTCGGGTGCAAGATCCTCGAAGGAGCCGAGCTCAACCTCTTGAAGAGCACCGACCTCGTCGGCGACACCAAGACCGCACTCGCGAAGGCCGCGGAGAAGTTGGGCCACACACCCTCGCTCGGCATCCTCTTCAACTGCGCGCATCGCTGCGTAGAGATCGACATCAAACAGCTGCAGAAGCCCTTCTGCGAGGCCATCGCCCACTTTCCCGTGGGCGGCTTTCACAGCTACGGCGAGAGCTGGCTCGCCCAC
This sequence comes from Polyangiaceae bacterium, assembly GCA_036395495.1. GTDB lineage: Bacteria > Myxococcota_A > Polyangia > Polyangiales > Polyangiaceae > DASWDH01. Next base: position 14,256 of record DASWDH010000307.1, on the reverse strand, counting down.
ATGAACCAGATGCTGATTGGGCTACTGCTCGCCTAAAGTAATGCTGAGCGCGATTCTTACTTTCCCCTTCATTTGCGAGCCATTAGCCTGACGCAGCATCTGCGACACGACCAAAGGTCCGGTTCGAGGGCTAAGCACTAGATGGTAGGCTGGAGAACACGAGGGAAACGCAGACTGCGCTTCCTCGCGGGGGGCTCGAGCCCAACAATGTCCATAGTAGTGGTCGACGACGACGATGATGTAAGGGACGCAGTCCGCGAGATCTTGCAGCTCGAGGGCTACGCCACGGAAGGGGCCGCCAACGGCGAGGAGGCGCTCAACCTCTTGCGGACGTCGTCTGCACGGCCCTGTCTGATTCTGCTCGATCTGATGATGCCGGTGATGGACGGTTGGGAGTTCTTGACCCTCATCGACGAGGAACCGGGCTTGCATGGCATTCCCGTCGCCATCATGAGCGCGCACCCGAGCATTCGGCGTGCCTTCGATCGCGGCCGCGGAAAAGACGGTTCGACCCGCATGCTACTGCCGAAGCCTCTCAACCTTCTGCGACTGCTGTCGGTTGTGCACGACGTTTGCCCGGGGTGCGATTAGCGGGCACACCGCAGGCGGGCGAAGGCCCGCGCCGAGTAACACATCGCCCCCGAAAGCGCCACTTGCATGCGGTTGCGCGCCGCCGTAATCAGCAAGGAGCGCTCGAGGACCTCATGAAAAATGGCGACACCGCGGACCCACTCACCGCGCAAGAGCTTCGCGATCTCGATGCATACTTTCGCGCCGCCAACTACCTCACCGTTGGTCAGATCTACCTGAGAGCCAACCCTCTCTTGCGAGAACCGCTCGCACCCGAACACATCAAACCGCGGCTGCTCGGACATTGGGGGACGTCGCCGGGGCTGAACCTGATCTACGCGCATTTGAACCGACTCATCCGCGCGCGCGACGCGGACATCATCTTCTTGGCCGGGCCGGGCCACGGCGGCCCCGCCGTCCTTGCCAACGTGTATCTCGAGGGCACCTACTCCGAGGTCTATCCCAGCGTGACGCAGGACGCCCGCGGCATCGAGCGCCTGTTTCGCCAGTTTTCGACGCCCTACGGCGTTCCCAGCCACGTGAGCCCCCCCACACCCGGTTCGATTCACGAAGGCGGAGAGCTCGGTTACGTGCTGACGCACGCCTTCGGTGCCGCCTTCGACAATCCCGATTTGATCGTTGCCGCCGTGGTGGGCGATGGCGAAGCCGAGACCGGTCCGCTCGAAGGCTCATGGAAAGGGATCAGCTTCTTGAACCCCGCCCGCGACGGAGCCGTGCTTCCGATTCTCCATTTGAATGGCTACAAGATCGCCGGGCCGACGGTGCTCGGACGGGCGAGCAACGAAACGATCCGGAGTCTGCTCTCGGGACATGGCTATCATGTCCGTTTCGTGGAAGGCGATGAGCCGCACGCCGTCCACCAGGACTTTGCGAGGGCGCTCGACGTTTCTTACGAAGAGATCCGTGAAATACAACGCGACGCGCGAGAGCGCGGCTTTCGCGGCCGGCCGTGCTGGCCGCTCATCGTGCTGCGCACTCCGAAGGGGTGGACAGGCCCGAAAACCGTCGACGGCCTACAGGTGGAGGGGACGTTTCGAGCGCATCAAGTGCCGCTCGCGAACGTCACCCGCAACCCCGAGCACCTCGCGATGCTCGAACGCTGGATGAAGAGCTACGAGCCCGACCGTTTCTTCGATGATCGAGGACGCCTCATTTCTTTGCTTTCCGACCTCGCGCCGAAAGGCAACCGGCGGATGGGCATGAACCCGCATGCCAACGGCGGCAAGCTCCTCAAACCTCTCGTCGTGCCTGATTACAGAGCCCACGCGGTGCCGGTCGACCGGCCGGGCAAGGAAAAGAAAGAATCGACGCACCAGCTAGGCCTGCTGCTGCGCGACGTCTTTGCGCAAAACGCGAAGGCCCAGAACTTCCGTCTCTTTTGTCCGGACGAGACGAACTCCAATCGGCTCGGAGCCGTCTACCAAGTCGAGAATCGTTGTCTCGTCGAGCCCGTCTTCGAATACGACGATCACGTTTCGCCGAACGGCCGGGTCATGGAAGTGCTGAGCGAGCACAATTGCCAGGGTTGGCTCGAGGGTTACCTGCTGACCGGTCGGCACGGCCTTTTCGCCACCTACGAAGCATTCGCTCTCATCGTGGCGTCGATGGCGACTCAGCACGCCAAATGGCTCGAGGCTTGCGCGTCGCTCCCGTGGCGCGCGCCCATTGCCTCGCTCAATTATCTGCTCACGTCGACGTGTTGGCGCAACGATCACAACGGATTCAGCCACCAGGGACCGGGCTTCATGGACACGGTCGTATCCAAGAAGGGTTCGGTGGTGCGGGTCTATCTGCCGCCAGATGCCAATTGTCTCTTGTCCGTCGCCGACCACTGCTTGCGCAGCAAGAACTACGTGAACCTCATCATCATCGACAAACAGTCGCAGCTGCAATGGCTCGACATGAGCGCGGCCGAGGAGCACTGCGCTCGCGGCGCCTCCGTTTGGAAGTGGGCCAGCACCCAAGGGGAAGGTGAACCCGACGTCGTGCTCGGATGTGCCGGCGATATTCCGACGCTCGAGACGGTTGCCGCCGCAGCATGGTTGCGAAAGAACGCTCCCGAGCTGGCAGTGCGGCTGGTCAATGTCGTCGATCTGATGTCGCTCGCTTCGCCCCTCGAGCATCCTCACGGAATGAACGACGAGCGATTCAACGATCTGTTCACGTCGCAAGTGGACGTCGTCTTCGCGTTTCACGGCTATCCGGGAGCCGTCCATCAGCTTTTGCACGGCCGTGAAAAGGCACATCGGTTCCACGTGCGCGGCTACCGCGAGGAAGGGACCACGACGACGCCGTTCGACATGGTGGTGCTCAACGAGATCAGTCGGTTCCACTTGGCGATCGAAGCTCTGAAGCGCTCTCGCAAGCCGATCGCCCGGCGCGATGCCCTCATGGCTGAATGCACCAACGCTCTCGAGCGTCACCGAGCTTACATCGCCGAGCACATGCAAGACATGCCCGAGGTGCGCGACTTTGTCTGGCCCGACGCCTGAAACTGCGTCAACGGAGGACTCCGATGCCATCATCTTGGCATTGAACGCGGGCTCTTCGTCATTGAAGTTCGCGCTCTTTCGGCTGTCGGCCGGCGAAGGTGAGGTTCGCCTCGCGGAAGGCGCCGCGGAAGGGGTCGGGCTCGATCGCGGAAGATTGTGGTTTCGTTCGCCCGGCAGTGCCGTCTCCATCGACAAGCCGGAGACGCTCATCGATTACGATGCCGCCGTTCATGCGGCATTCGACGCCATCGACAATGGCGAGCTGCCCAGTCCTGCCGCCGTCGGTCACCGGCTCGTCCACGGCGGACCTCGTCATCAGCAGCCCGAGCGCGTCGACGCGTCGCTCCTGGAATCGCTCCGCGCCGCCATCCCCTATGCCCCGCTTCATTTGCCGAGCGAGCTGGGGGTCATCGAAGCGGTCAGGGCGCGCTATCCTGATCTTCCCCAAGTTGCCTGCTTCGACACCGCCTTCTTTGGTTCGTTGCCGGACGTCGCGCGAAGGCTTCCCTTGCCGCGCAAGCTCCACGACCAGGGAATCCGGCGTTACGGATTTCATGGCCTTTCCTACGAGTATCTGGTCGAAGCCTTGGGATCGAATGCACGAGGGCGCGCCATTTTCGCCCACCTCGGCAACGGAGCGAGCATGGTCGCGCTGCGCGACGGTACGCCGCAGGACACGACGATGGGGTTCACCCCGTCGGGTGGCTTCATGATGGGTACACGCACCGGTGATCTCGATCCCGGCGTCCTCCTGTATCTTCTCGACGGCGGTATGAGCCCTGGTGACCTCGCGCACCTCGTGAACCACGAATCGGGACTGCTCGGCGTGTCCGGCTCGACGTCCGACATGAAGAGGCTGCTCGAGCGGCGCATCGACGACGCCGAAGCCGGGCTCGCGTTCGAAATGTTCTGCTATCAGATTCGCAAATTCATCGGGGGGTTTGCGGCAGTGCTCGGCGGAGTCGATTGCCTCGTTTTCACGGGCGGAATCGGAGAACACGCGGCAGCGGTGCGAGACCGCGTCTGCTCGGGGCTCGACTTTCTGGGCATTCGCCTCGATGCGGCACGCAATCACGACGGTCAGGGCATCATCAGCGCGGCCGGCAGTCCGTGCACCGTGCGAGTGGTGAGCACCGACGAGGCGCGGATGATCGCCCGCCACACCCGGCGGATCGTCTTTCGACGGTAGAGCTCACGGCTTGTCTTTCGCATATTCAGCCAATCGATACTGGATCGTGCGTACGCTGATATCGAGCATCTCCGCCGCTTTGGTGGTCGATCCGTTCGTTGCGTCGAGGGTCGCCAGAATGGCGTGGCGCTCGATCTCGGCCATGGTCGCACCGGGGATCCGCACGGCGCCCTGCGTCAACGGCGCGACATCCACCGGAAGATCGTGATCCTCGATGAGAGTGCCTTCACAGAGCACCACGGCGCGCTCGATCGCATTCTCGAGCTCGCGCACGTTGCCGGGCCAACGGTGGCCGACGATCTTCGCTCGGGCCTGCTCGGAAAAGGAATCGATCCGCTTGTGGTTCTCCTCGGCAAAACGTCGCAAAAAATGATTGGCGAGCACCAGCACGTCGCCGCCGCGAAGGCGTAGCGGCGGCATTTCGATGTGCACGACGTTCAAACGATAGTAGAGGTCTTCACGAAATCGCCCTTCTCGGACGTCGGCGGAAAGATCGCGGTTGGTCGCCGCCATGAGACGGACGTCGACACCGATGGTTTCGTTGCCCCCCACCCGCTCGAAGGTGCGCTCTTGCAGAACGCGCAGAAGCTTCACCTGGGTCGACGCGGGGATCTCGCCCACTTCATCGAGAAAGAGCGTCCCGCTCTGCGCTTGCTCGAACCGACCGATCCGTCGCTTGTCGGCGCCGGTGAACGATCCTCTTTCGTGCCCGAACAGTTCGCTCTCCAACAGCGATTCGGCCAACGACGAGCAGTGCAGGGCCACGAACGGCGCTTTGGCGCGCGGAGAAAGGACATGGACGGCCCTGGCAAGCTCGCCTTTTCCGGTGCCGCTCTCGCCGGTGATGAGCACCGTTGCGCGTGACGCCGCCACTTGGCGGGCGATTCGGTAGACCTTTTGCATCGCAGGACTGGCACCGACGAGCCCCTGCAGCCCTTCACCGTCGCGCTCGCGGAGTTGCCGTCGCAAGTTTTCGGCTTCCACCCGAAGATCGCGTCGCTCGAGCGAGCGCTCGATGCTGAGCGCCAGGGCCTCGAAGTCGATCGGCTTGGTGAGGAAGTCTTCCGCGCCGGCGCGCATGGCACCGACCGCCGAAGCTACGTCGCCTACGGCAGTCGCGACGATCACCGGTAGATCTCGATCGTCTTCCCGCAGCTTCCGAACGAGCTCGATGCCGTCCATCTCCGGCATCTTGAGGTCGGTGACCACCACATCCGGCGGGCGTTCGGCGACGATCGCCAGCGCACTCGCTCCGTTCTCCGCCGTGTCGACCGTGTACCCTTCCTGACGCAGAAGTTTTTCCAGACCGGATCGAGCGCTCGCCTCATCGTCGACGACGAGGATGCGCGTTTGGTTCACTGAATGTGACGACGTATCGCGAGCCATGATTTACCCGTCCGAAGCAGTAGTGGCGAGAAGGTCCAAAGGAAGCGTTAGCCGAAAGATGGTGCGGCCAGGGCGGCTCTCGACCGTAATGGCACCGGAATGATCGGTAACGATACGATGCACGATGGCCAGGCCGAGTCCCGTTCCCTCGGGCTTGGTCGAGTAGAACGCGTCGAAGATGGGGGCTTCGGGGCTGATCAAACCGGGACCGTCGTCCTCGACCTCGAGGATCGCGTGCCGGGGTTGGCGCCGCAGCCGCACGGTCACCAGTCCTCCGCGGCTAGGCGCGAGCGCCTCGACCGCGTTGCGGATGAGATTGAGCGTCACCTGCTCGAGTTTTGCCGCATCGGCATCGAGCACGATGTCGGACACCGGTAGGTTCGCCTCTACGATGACTCCCGCCGCCTGCGCCTCGGTGCTGATGAGCTGAACGACGCGTTGACAGAGAGCGCGCAACGATGTCGAGCTGAGATCGAGCGGCTTGGGCCGAGCAAAGTCGAGAAACTCGGTCACCAAGGCGGCCAGACGTTTGATCTCGTCGCCGACCACCTTGACCGCCTCCAGACTTTCGGGGTCACCGCCCGAGCGCTTCAACGATCGCTCGAGGAAAGAGACGTGCAGCTGCGCGCCGTTCAACGGATTGCGGATCTCGTGCGCGAGGCCGGCGGCGAGCGTGCCGACCGCCGCCAGCTTTTCGCTGCGACGCGTGCGCTCCGCCAACGCCTTTTCGTCGGTGATGTCCTGCCCGAGCACGAACAAGAGGACGCCATCGTGGCCCTCGGAGCCCACGAAGGAAAGCCGGAGCCTGAGCTCGCGGGTTTTGCCGGTGCGCGTCCGCATCGCGGTTTCGATCGCGTCCTCGACCGGGCGACCCGATGCCGCGTCGTTCACCACCGCCTCCATGCTTTCGCGCAACTCTTGGGAAAAAAGCGTTTCGACGAACGACTTGCCCAAAACCTCGTTGCGCGCAAAACCGGTGACGCGCTCCGACTCTCGGTTGAAAAGGCAAATCAGCCCCTGCCGATCGAGACCCAGGATGCACACGCGTGCGAATTCGACGGCGTTGATGTAGCGCGCCTGCGCCCGCGCGAGCTCCCCCTCGAGGTGCTCCTTTTCCCTGCGATCGGCTAATTGGAGGCGGGCGACATGATCGTCACGGTAGGCCTTCAGCATCACGGCGAGCTCGATGTCGAGCAATCGAAGGACCGCATCGCGGGTGGCGGCGGCATCGGGACCGCCTCGGTCTTCGACGATGTGGATGAGAGCGACGCGGATGAGCGCCATCGCAGTGAACATGTACTCTTGCGGGAGACCGACCTTGACGTGGACTCTGCCGATCTTGGAGGTCTCCTCGAAGTACGCTTCATCGTGCGGACCGAGGCAGAGGCGATCCAGCCATCGGATGAGCGACCGTTGCAAACGGGCGATCTGGTCCTCACCCGTGAACACCGCGTGCGCTTGTTCGTGCTCGCGGATGCGCTCGTAGAACGCCTGCGCAATCTGGGGGAACTGGGGAGCGGCATAGCCGTGAAAGGCGGCGAGATGGCGCGCGTCGCGCGCGTCGAACCTGACGTAGCGCTTGAGCTCCTGAAAGACCGTCTCGCTCACACCGACAGACATAGCAGGGTTTGCCAAGTACGCTCCGGAACCGAGGGCGCGCGGACTTGCCGATTCTGCATGGGGGCGCAAAGAGTGCGCTCTGGCGCACCGGCTCGGCGGTTCGCGCCCGCGGTTCATCCGCTCGATTGGCGGATTCGGCGCCCGGCGCGAGCACCCTTTTCGGGGCACGGCTCCTGCAGAAAGCAGGGAGGGAGGACCATGAAAACGTATCTCGTTGCACTGGACAATAGTTCGCGGGCGCCCCACGTGCTCGCCGCCGCCAGCGCTCTCGCGCAGGAAACGGACGCCCGGCTGATCCTTTTTCGAGCCGTTGGCCTACCGAACGACCTCCCTCGCGAGGCGTATGCAATGTCCCCCGATGGCGTCATCGATGTGCTCATCCAGCGCGCCACCAGCGAACTGAGCGACCAAGCTCGAGCCGTGCCGCCGGCAGTGCCCGTCGAAACGAGGGTCGAAGTGGGTACGGCATGGCAAGCGATCTGCGAAGCGGGCAAGCAAGCAGCCGCTTCGCTCATCGTGATCGGCTCTCATGGTTATGCCGGTCTCGATCGCTTGCTCGGAACCACGGCAGCCAAAGTCGTCAATCATGCCGATCGGTCGGTTTTCGTGGTTCGAGATGACCCACACGCAAGCGCGGAACGGAGGTCTCGATGAAACCAGCCATTCGCAAATTCATGACCGAGAGTCCGCATACGATAGGGAATCATCAGACGCTCGAAATCGCGCACCGCATGATGCGCGAGCACCGCGTGCGTCATCTTCCGGTTCTCGAAGCGGGAAAACTGGTCGGCGTGATCTCACAGCGGGACCTGCACCTCATCGAAACGCTCGAGGACGTGGATCCGAACGACACGATGGTCGAAGAAGCGATGACCACGGACGTTTACATCACCGGGCCCTATGCCCCTCTCGAGGAAGTGGCCGCCACGATGGCCGAGCACAAGTACGGTTCAGCCGTGATCGTCGATCGAGGCAAGGTCGTCGGCATCTTCACGACGGTCGACGCCCTCTCCGCTCTGACGCAGTTCCTGCACCGGGCCTCCTCGGCAGCGTGAGTCCCGCGTGCGTGGCGGGCTACCGAAGCCTCTGCTTCCGACGTCGGCGCATGACCGCCGCCAAGCCGAAGGTGAGGAGGATGGGCCATCGGTCGCCGAGCTCATGAGCCGAGCTCAGTCGACAAGTGCAGCCGCCTTGGAGATCACCCGCCGCGCGCGCGGGCCCGGCGCCGCTGGATCTGCGGTCTCCGGCGAAACCCTGCCCGCCTGAACCGCCGCTTTCCGTGCCGGGGTTGTCTCCGCCGAAGCTGCCCCCCACGCCGAAGTCACCCCCGTCGCCCCCCACGCCGATGTCGCCGCCCGTCCCCGTGAGCCCACCCTCGTCGTCTGCACCGCCCGTCACGCCGGCATCGCTCTTGACCGAGCTGTCGATTCGCGCTCCGCCCGAGCCGTCGAGACGAGCATCGCTTCGACCAGCGTCGATGCGACCGCTATCGACGGTCGAGCCGCCGCTACCACCCGTGCCCGCTCGTCCGCCGGAACCTGCCGAACCCTCCTTCGTGCCCGAGTCGCTCGTGCCTCCCGCCCCGCTCGAGCCGTCTTTCGGACTCGCATCGCTCGACGCATCCGCGACGTCTGAACTCCCGTCCGCGGCTTGGATCGAGGGATCCGGGAACGAACCCGGGGCTTCGGTCTCGGTGTCCCCGCTGCTTGCGGCGCCGCCAAGCGCCAGCAAAAAAGTGCCCGCCGAGCAAGCTCGCAACCATGCCCGACGGCTCCCGACCATCATGCGACTCTCGTAAAGCTAGTGTTTCGTGGGCCCGACGATCGTGCCGAAGAGTTAGGTTACCTGGACTCGGGCCGAGAGCTCATCAAAAGAAAGCTGAAAGCGGCAGGGCTGTCATTCTTTCGATGAGACGGAATTCGTGCGGCTTCAGAGGTTGCCCGCCATCGTGTTGAGAAGCGACTGCGTGCCGCTCGCGTCCTGCGTGAGTTCCCAAGCCATCATGCCGCCGTAGCCGCGCGCAAGCATGGTCTTTTTGAGAACGGTGGGCTGGCTGTTGCAGGAGATGGTGACGTTGCCCGACTGGACCCAATCGGTGGCAGCGGGAAACCGCTGGAGAATCTCCAGATACGTGAGGGTCCCGGTGGTACAGCCGGTGCCCCAGCAGTAGCCGTAGAACGGGATGCCGAGGACGAGCTTGCTCGCGGGGACGCCTTTGCCGGCGAAGTAAGCGAGGTCCTTCAGCGCCCAGTCATAGGTGGATTGCTCGCAGGGAGCGGTCCAGGTGCCGCAATGGTCGTACGACATCACGTTGACGAAATCGAACTGCGCGTAGGCGGAGGCCGGGATTCTATCGCCGAACCACTGGCCGAGCGCCGAAGTGACGAGCTGGCCCTTCGGGCGGAGCTTCGCGACGAGTTTGTCGATGAACGGACCGTAGCTCGAGTTGACGGGATCACCTTCGACGTCGACGTCCACCCCGTCGAAGTGATGAGCGTCGAGGTAGCTTGCAAGTGCGTTCACGAAGTTGTCGACGCTACCTGGTGCATAGAGGGCCGCGATCTGATCGGACCCGTTGGCGCCTCCGATCGAAATGAGAACCCTCACGCCCGCCGCGTGCGCGGCGCTGACCAGCTTCGCGATGCTCTCGTCGCCGTTGACACCGAGCGTAAAGGTATTTCCAGAGGGGATGGCGAATGCGATGTTGAGGTGGGTAAGCTTGGACCAGGGGAGATCGCGCGCCCACGGATCGAAGATGCCTCGCCAGGTCGGCATATAGCCAACCATTCGTCCGCGGAACGGACGTGACGCATCGACCACCGGGCCGACGACGATAGGTCCTCCGCTGTCCTTCGCTGCGTCGGTCGACGCATCGCCCTTCGGTGCTCCGCCCGCCCCGGTCGATCCTCCCTGCGAGCCACCGCTGCCCGAAGACGACCCTCCTTGTGCTGATCCGCCGCTTCCCGGGCCCGAACTGCCGGTGCTCGGACCGGACGCCGTGGTGGTACCTCCGCTGACCGAAGCGCCGCCCGCATTATCGGACCCTCCGGTGTCGCACAGGTCGACTTCCGGATTGCATCTCGCGCTCGAGTCGTGGGAGCAGCCGGCCAAGAGCAGCACGGCGATCGTGAGATATTTCGCGCAAAATCGGTGACTAGCTTGGGTCATGAGCTTTCCGAATCGAGGTTCGAAACACACACCCCTATGCCGAGACGCGCGGTTCCCTTCGGTCGATCGTGGTGCATGAGAGGAGGGTCCAGTGCGCAGCGCGGCAGGGGGGATGGAGAATCCCTTGCATGGCTCGGATGGTGTTAGGATGGGAACCCGACATGCGATATCGAACTCTCTCGGGTACATTGGCCTGCGCTGTCGCTCTGGCGCTTTGCAGCTCGTCGACCCCCGCGTTCGCCCAGAGTGACGAGCAGCGCGCGGGCGCTCGCTCACTCGCCACCGAAGGCGCCACCGCGTTCAACGAGGGGCGCTACAAGGAGGCTGCGGAATTCTTCACGAAGGCCGAGTCGCTGGTCCATGCGCCGCCTCACTTGCTGTTCATCGCGCGGGCGCACGCCAAGCTCGGGCAGCTCGTCAAGGCACGTGAGGCCTACATCAAGATCACCAGAGAACAGCTTCCAGGGAATGCCCCGCAAGCCTTCCGCGACGCCCAGTCGTCAGCCAATCGAGAGCTCGCCGCGATCAATCCGAAGATCGGCTCGCTCACGATCAAGGTCGAGGGGGCGGAGAACGCGAAAGATCTCTCTTTGCGAATCGATGACGTGCAGCTTCCGGGCGTGCTCGCCGGCGCGGCGCAACCGGTCGACCCCGGCGAGCACAAGATCGAAGCCCTCGCGACCGGCTTTCGCTCTCGCCCTCAGTCGGTACGCGTCGGTGATGGCGAAAAAACGTCCGTCGCGCTCAAGCTCGAGGCCGATGCGAAAGCAACGCCACCAGGCGGCGGAGCGACCACCGCGGCTGCTACAGCCGATACCAGCCGATCGCTCAGCGCCGATACGTCTTCCGGCAGTGCGGGCGCTTCGCCGCCGCCGTCGGCCGACACCGGTGCGGACTCCAAAGCCGGCATGCGCATCGGTTCGTATGTGGCATTCGGCGTCGGCGCGGTCGGCCTCGGCTTGGGAACGGTGTTCATGCTTAAGGCTAGCGGCAAGCGCACGGACGCGGACGACCTTTGCAATCCGGGGCCGACCGGTCAATGTTCCGACCAGACCAAAGCGGACCAGATCCACCAGCTGGATAGTGAGGCGGATAGCGCGACCACGGTTGGAATCATTGGTTTGGTTGCGGGCGGAGTTGCCGTAGGCGGGGGTGTCGTTCTGCTCGTCCTCAGCTCGGGTTCAGGATCCGATTCGAAAGGCGCCAGCATTCACCCGTGGGTGGGGCCCAACTCGGCAGGATTCGCCGGGCGCTTCTGACAGGTCATTTCAGTACGCGCCGCGTACGACGAAGCCGGCCCCGTACGAGCCGACCTCCGGAGCCACGATCACGCGAGTTTGCGATTGCGACGTCGATTTCCAAAAAACCCACGTGCCGATGAGCGCAGCCGCGCCCACGCCCGCCCCGATGAATCCGGCCACCGCGATGTTCCGGTTGCGGTTCCGATCGGAATACCCGGTTTCGAGGGTGTCACACGCCGCCTGGCGCGAAGGCTCGATAGGTGGGCGGCAACCGTTCTCCCCGACGTTCAGGTTCGCGTCATCGATGTCCTTCTGAACCGAGTTCGCTGCAGCGAGATACCCGACGCCGATCCCGAGGCCCACGGCCACGAATGCCCCTTCGCCCAGCAGGACCCAAGTCTTGGCCGAGCTGTTGGACTCGGCGGTTGGTTTTTCCCGTTCGCTCTGCGTTCGAGAAGCCGGCGGAGGCGGGGCAGATGGTGCCGGCGATGCCGCCGCAACTACCCCACCCCCAACCTCGGGCACCAGCTCAGCTGACTGGGTGACGGCGCTTCCCTCGCCAAGCGAGACCTGCACGTGAAAAGGGCGCCGGCCCGATGCAAAAACGACCAACGCGTGCGTGCCGGGATTGAGCGGAATGGCCGTCCCGATGAGCTGTCGCTTGACGAGCGTGCCATCGATCCGAAGCTCGGCATCTTTGACGTCGGGAGGCACTTGCACCGTGAGCGTCGGAACCCGCTTGCGGATTTCCTCGAGCTTGGGCACGACGAATCTCTCGACTTCCTCGGTCGTCATGCCTGATCGGATGAGGCCGGCGGCGCGTTGGTAGTCGAGGAGCGCTTCGACGAGTTGGCCGAGGTTCTCCTTGGCGAAGCCGAGATGATAGCGAAGCCCGGCTGTCTCTTTGATGGCGATGGCCTTGTTGAGATCCTCGATCGCATCACGCCAGCGACCCTCTTTTTCGGCCCGGGTGGCGGAATCGAAGTATTGGCGGGCCACGGCTACCTCTTCCTTGGTGGCCTCGGCCTGGGCGCCTACCGTCACCGTCGCGCCGAGCAAGAGACATACCCAAAACGTTCGGTTCACGCCTCTTCCATCTATCGAATCGCACGCCGAGGCAAGCCTCGACTACACTCGGCCCATGACCTCCCTCCCCGCTTGCGGCATTTGCGCAACGCTCTCCAGTCCCGAGCGAAAAACCGTCGTTTTCGAGAACGACCTCTGGCACGTTCGGCATGCGGACCCACCGTTCGGGGTGGCGGGATGGATGATGCTCCTCAGTCGGCGCCACGTCGCTGGGCCGGCGTACTTCGACGATCGCGAAGCACGAAGCTTCGGTCTCGTCGTTCGTCATTTGCAACGTGTGCTGGAGGAGGTCACCGGCGCGCTTCGCATCTACACCGCGGCCATGGGCGAGAGCCATCCCCATTTCCACGCCCACATGGTCCCGCGATACCCGACGATGCCGAAGGACGCGCGAGCGTGGGCCGTCTTCGACCTGCAGCGCGCCGCGATGGCCCAGGAGATCGCGGTGGACGCTGCCGAGGTCGAGCGGATTATCGACGGCTATCGGCGCGCGCTTGCAGCCCTTCGAATGCCGGAAGACTAGGCAAACTCTTTTTCGATCTACTTATTCGTAATGAGATCCTTCACGGCCGGGTTCGACTCAATCGTGATGTCCTTATACTCGTCGTGGATTCCGCCATTATGAATCTGAATCGCGAATGGTCCGGTCGTCGAGAGGTTTTTGGGATCGTCGTGGAACGCCAGAATCTCGAGCGACTTGCAGGGCCCGCCTGCGGTGGACAACTGACAGCAGGCCATGCGAGCCGTCCCCGTTGCAAGAACCAGGATCTCGCACCGAGCCCACATTGCCGTGCTGATCGCCTTGCCGCTGTTGACGCTCGTGAAATAGTTGTTACCGGCGTCGTTATGCCCTGGCCGGTAATCCCAATGACCTCCCTGCGGAGGCTGGAACTGGACGCCACCCATGGCATCTTTATCGGGGCCCATGTTGTAAACGAGAACCGTGGGCTTGTGATCTCCGGACACCTGCCTCAGCGTGAAGATGACCCGGTAGTCGGTGAATTTGTCTTTGGTGTAGACGAATCCCCGCGCCGTGCCCTTGCTGTACATGGCCATGTCCATGATGGTCCAGGAATCGAGAGGCTTTTGAATCCACGCATCGAGGTTCGTTCCATCGAAGTACGTCTTGATTCCGCCGTCGCCGACTGCGCCTCCGCCGATTCCGCCGCCGGTACCGGCGTCTTCGACGGATCCGCCACCCGATCCGCCGCTACCGGTTGAGCCACTGGTACCCGTCGATCCGCTAGCGCCTGTGGTCGTTCCGGTCGTGTCCATGGTCGAGCTGCCGGTCCCAGCGTTGGTCCCGCCAGAGCCGGTCGAGCTCAATGTTGTACTGCTCGTCGTTGCGCCCGTGTCTCCACCCTGAGCTCCCGGCAGGGGCCCACCCTCCGAGCTACATGCCACAAGGGATCCGGCCGCGAAAAATAGACCTAGCCCTAGGCTAGAGGTGATCTGCATGGCTCCTCTTTCCTCTTTTCTTTTG
>DASWDH010000306.1:0-4988 GCA_036395495.1 Polyangiaceae bacterium | reverse complement strand
CTCCGGACAGCGCCAAACGGCTCATGTCGCTCACGGGTTTGGGCAAGACGTTCGATGTGACACTGATGACGCCGCGCGCGCCGCACGCCATCATCCCTAACGTCAGGGTATCGTCACCCGACATGACTGTGAGCCGATCCCCGAGGCGCCGCACCAGCTCTTGGCATCGCGTCACATTGCCGGTGGCATCTTTGATGCCGACGACGTTGGGGGCGCGCGCGCAGATCGTTTCGGTGGCGTCCGCGCCGAGGTCGACGCCGGTCCGGACCGGGATATTGTAGAGCACGATCGGTGCCTTGACCGCAGAGGCAATCTGGGTGATGTGCTCGACGAGCCCGGCCTGCGTCGGCCGGCTGTAGTAGGGCATCACGATCATCACGGCGTCCGCGCCCGCTTCGAGAGCCGCGTGGCAAGTTTGGATGGTCTTGTGGGTGGAAAACGACCCCGTACCGGCGAGCACGGGAACACGCCCGCGCGCAAGCTGAACCGTTCGCTGGATGAGAACACGCTGTTCTGCTTCGATCAGGGTGGGTGACTCGCCGGTCGTTCCGCAAGGAACGAGTCCCGTGATCCCTCCCGCGATCTGCGCTTCGACCAGAGCGTCGAACGCTTCGAGATCGACGTTCGCACCGTCTTGGGTGAACGGTGTCACGAGCGCGGTGTAAGCCCCCGAGAGGCTCGCTGCTGAAAACATCGTCCTACCGTTTATTGCTTCCCCTGCAGGATGCAAGCACAAATCCACCAGAACTTCTCGGGTTTTTGCAATCGGCGCGGCCTTCGGTCCGTTGGTTGAGTTACGCGTCAGCGTTTGGGGCCCACGGCGTCGCGTACGATTCGCTGATAGGCGCGTACTTCCAAGGCCATCTCCGCGACGCCCACCCGCTCGTTCGTGCCGTGGATGCGCTTGAGATCCGACTTGCCGAATAGCCGCGGGACGAAGCGATAGACATCCGAGGCGATGGGGAGGAAGTGACGCGAGTCGGTCGCGCCATTGACCGTATTGGGAACGACGACGGCGTCCGGAAAAAACTCGTGCGTCGTCGCTTCGAGGATACGATAACCGGGACCATCCGTGCTCGAAGCGGGCGCCGGCTCGGAGAGCGTGCGCTCGAGTTTGGTCACCGCGACACGCTCGTCATCGACGACCATACTGACGTGCCGCATCACTTCGGCAATCGAGTCGCCCGGAAGGACCCGGAAGTTGACGACGGCACGCGCCGTCGACGGAAGGACGTTTTCTTTGACGCCTGCCTCGAGAATCGTCGGTGCCGTGGTCGTGCGCACGAGAGGATTCGTTTCCTGTGCTCCGGCGAATCCGCGCAGAATGAACGGCGAGGTCAACCACAGATTGGAGAGAGCGAGCCGTTGAAAGAAGGCCATCTCCGGGGCCAACGTCGTCAACGCCTGCCGGAACGTCGTCGTGAGATGGGGGCGAAAAGGATGTCTTTGCAGACGGTCGATCGCAGAGGCGAGAATTCCAATCGACGTCTGAGGGGGGGGCATCGAGGAGTGTCCACCTTCGGCGCGCGCCACGAGCTCGACGGACAAGTAGCCCTTTTCCGCAACGGAGATCAGTGCCACCGGCCTCTCCACGCCGGGCATGATCCCATGGGTGACGGTGCCCCCTTCGTCCAGGACCCAGGCGAACTTCACGTTTTCTCGTTCCAGTTGTTCGGCGATCTTTTTGGCGCCTTCGCGCCCCCCCACTTCCTCGTCGAATCCGGACGCGAAGTAGACCGACCGCACCGGCGACCACCCCTCCGAAAGCATCGATTCGAACGCCTCGAAGAGCCCTATCAGCGAGCCCTTGTCGTCAATGGCGCCGCGTCCCCAAATGAATCCGTCGGCGATGTCGCCGTCGAACGGGGGATGCGTCCATTTCGATTCGGTGCCCGGTTCGACGGGCACCACGTCTTGATGCGCCATGAAGAGCACCGGCGAAAGCGAGCGGTCCGACCCCTCCCACCGGTAGAGGAGCCCATTCTCGTTCACCAGCTCGCGCTTCATCGTCGCATGCACCTTGGGGTACGTGGATTCGAGAAACTCGCGAAAGGCGGCGAAAATCGCGGGGTCGTCGTCCTTCGGGTCCTGGTGGGAGACCGTGCGAAACCGAACGGCGGCGGCGAGATGTTCGGCGATGGCCTGCTCGTCGAGCCGTTCGCCCGCGGGGGGAGCGACGCCGATCGCGCGAGGCAAAGGCCCTCGTCGATACGTGTTCCAAAGCAGAAGCGCCGCCAGGGCGGCGACCAGAAACACCAGGGCACGGAGCGGTTTCTTCACGGCCGAACGATCGCACGGGTTGCACGGGTGCGAAAGTCCCCGCAAGTGGCAGAATCTGGCTGCCGCTTTTTTCGTCCAAGTCCAGCAAGGGCCACTTAAGATGTACAACCAATTGCACCGAGCTTCTCTCTTTCGTTCGACTCTCACTGCGCTGAGCATCGCCGCATTGGCGGCCTGCGGCGGCCGAACACCGTTGCGAGGCGCAGGAGACGCCGACGCGAGCGGGGATGGCAAAGATAGCTCGGCGCCGAACGGCGTCGACGCGACCATCTCGGTTTCCGACGCGCCGCGCGACGCCCCCGAGCTGATTTGCGGAGACGGGGGACCCATACGCGTCTCGAAAATCGACCTCTTGTTCATGATCGACAACTCGTCGTCGATGTCCGACAAGCAGGCGATCTTGGCGGCGGCGGTGCCCGATCTAGTGAATCGCTTGATCGATCCGGTTTGCGTCGATCCGAAGACCGGCGCGCAGGTGGCGAAGCGAAACGCCGACGGGACGTGCAGCCAGGGGGAGCCCGACTTCGATCCCGTCAAAGACATTCACATCGGCATCATCACCTCTTCACTCGGTGCGCACGGTGCGTCGGGCGTGTGCGACGATGCAGCCGATGCCGCTCGCGGCAGTACTTATCCGCACAACAACGACAAGGCGCATCTCGTCGCCCGCAACCTCGTGGATCAGCCGGTCGCCACCTTCGAGAACAAGGGCTTTCTCAACTGGAACCCCGGGGGCGGCGGGGCCACGACGGCCGGCGAGATCGTCGCGTCCTTCACCGAGATGGTCAAAGGTGTCGGCCAGCATGGTTGCGGATACGAGGCGTCGCTCGAAGCCACCTACCGCTTTCTGATCGACCCCGAGCCGTACGACACCGTGACGGTCGACCCGCCCGGTTCACTCAATGGGGCGCAACTCAACGGCATTGACCAAACGCTCTTGCAGCAGCGCAAAGACTTCTTGCGTTCCGATTCGCTGGTCGCGGTCATCGCACTGACCGATGAAAATGATTGTTCGGTCGTCGACGGGGGACAGGGCTATTTCGCCCTCGTTCCGTCCTCCGGCGGCAGGACCGTCATTCCCCGCGGAACGTCGGCGTGCTTGACCAATCCGAACGACCGATGCTGCTTCAACTGCGGTATCACCAATCCTCCCGCGGGCTGCCCGGCGGCCGCCGATGACCGGCAGTGCCAGCTGGGGCCATGGTCGAAGATCGAAGATCAAGAGAACCTTCGCTGCTGGCAGCAAAAACGAAGGTACGGATACGATTTTCTGTACCCGGTCCAGCGGTACGTCGATGGATTCACGAGCTCGCACGTTCCCAATCGCGCCGGAACGATGGTTGCCAACCCACTTTTTTGTGACGGACCCTCCTGCCTGTCGCGCCACAACGAATGGGTCCTTTTCGCCGGAGTCGTGGGGGTCCCGTGGCAGCTCATCGCCAATGACTCCTCCAACCTCGCACGAGGTTACAAGACGGCGAAGCAGATCACCGACGAGAATGTCTGGACGAAAATCGTCGGGCGCCCGGATGCAAGCCCGCCGGTCACGCCCGCCGATCCCCACATGATCGAATCGATCATGCCGAGGGCCGGCCTGCCCGGACCGAGCAGCCCGTACAACGCCGACCCCATCAGTGGACACGAGTGGGATCCCAGCAAAGATTCGGCCATACCCAATGCGGACTTGCAGTTCGCCTGCATTTTCCCGCTCAATCCCCCCAAGCAATGCGCGGGGGCCACCGACTGCGATTGCGGCGATCCGAGCAACGTCGCCGCGCTGGCGAGCCCGCTCTGCCAGGCTGCGAACGGCGCGTACTCGACGACACAGACGCGTGCCAAAGCTCATCCCGGCATCCGCCAGCTGCAGGTGCTCCAAGGGTTGGGTGACCAGGCGATCGTGGCGTCGATCTGCCCCGCCAACGTGTCCAACCCCGAGGCCGCCGATTATGGCTATCGTCCGGTGATCGGCGCGATCGTGAATCGGCTGCGCAATCCGCTGCGCGGATGCACTTTCATCAAGTGAGCATCACGAACGCGCGGACCGCACCAACGAAGCCATGAAGTAGCCGTCGGTTCCGTGCTCGTGGGGAGTGAGGCGGAGGGTCGTTGCTTCACCGGCCAGACTGCGCGCCGGTTCGGCGGGAAAAGGAGCTCTCGACAGCCAAGGAGCGCGAGCCACCGCTCGCTCGACGACGTCTTCTCCCTCCTCGCGAAGCACGCTGCAGACGGCGTACAGAATCGCTCCGCCTTCGCGCGCGCGTTCACTCGCAGCCACGAGCATCGCGACCTGCAGCGCCTGAAAAGCGGAAAGACTCGACGCTTGCCACCTCGTGGCGAGATCGGGACGGCGGCGGATCGTCCCCGTTCCCGAGCAAGGAGCATCGACGAGCACGCGGTCGTAGCCGCCGGGAACGTCGCCGGGACCGATGGTCCAATCGACGGCATAGGTCGCCCGCGCCGCGAGGTGCAGACGCGCGAGCTCGCTGGAAAGGCGCACCAGTTTTTGAGGGTGCTGGTCGGCGGCATCGACGGCTCCCGAGGGGCTCACCATTTCGGCGATGAGGGACGTCTTGTTGCCGCGTCCTGCGCAGGCGTCGAGGGTCGTCTCTCCGGAGCAAGCACCGAGCGAGAGCGCGATGGCCTGCGCGCCCTCTTCGTGAATCGTGATCCGTCCATCTCGATAGAAAGGGAGTTTTTGCGGATCGCTA
>DASWDH010000305.1:0-7158 GCA_036395495.1 Polyangiaceae bacterium | reverse complement strand
AGCTGCGCGTTTTGCCGTCTCGCATCGTAAAGGTCGATGCCAGCCTTCCGGAGCATGCCATCCACGTAGACGTCGACCTTGCCGAGATCCACGTTCTTGAGGCCATACCACTCGATGCGCGTGCCAATGAACGTCGTCTCGAGCGCGCTGCCGGGGCCACGTCCGACATGGCACCCGCCGTGAAAGTAACGGTCCTCGGTGGCGATCGACCACGTGCCGGTGTAGGCGGTGCTCGCGAGATCGTCGATCACGGAGCTCGATGTCGCGGCGACACCGGGCCAAATCCGCTTCACCACTCGGAAGTCTGCGGACGAAAGCGCGATGGTGCCGTCCCCCGTGAAGGAGGCGGCGACGGCATCCGGTGGAAAGAACTGCGCCGCACTGTACGAGAAGAGACCGTCAATTCGCGAGAAGTGTACGCAAACCCACTTCTTCGTCGGTGCGTGCCAGAAGACGTGCGGGTCACGCGCCTCGAAGTTGGGACCACCCCGCAGGCCAGCCGCCTTCCTGCGTTCGTCGTTTTTTTCATGTCGTCGCCGATCGCGCCGTCGAGCTAGTCGCGCCGGCGCGCGGACGAGGCTCACGTTTCTTCGCGCCCTCATCGACGAACGATGGACCTCGAACCTCTACGTCAGGCGTTCGCGCCCGCGAGGCTCGGCAATCGCTGGACCATGAAGCTCGTGCGCCGATAGTACCACCACGTCATGACGATGCAGAGGCAGTAGTACGCGATGAACCACCCGAGCGCCGTCTCCGGACCACCCGTCGCTTTGATCGAGGCGCCGAAGCTCTTCGGAATGAAGTAGCCGCCGAGCGCCCCGATCGCCGAGCTCAAACCGAGCACGGCGGCGCTGTCACGGCGTGCCGCAGTCATCGCGCGTTCGCGCGCTTCCGGGCCGCCCCCCTCCACCTCTCGCATCCGCTCCGTCCGGAAAATGACCGGGATCATCCGGAACGTAGAGCCGTTACCGATGCCCGTGGTCACGAAGAGCAGCAGGAACGAAGTGAGGAAGCCTGCAAAGTCCTTTTCCTGGATGAAATGCAGAGCACCGAACGTGGCTGCCGCCATCACGACGAAATTCCAAAAAGTGACACGGGCTCCTCCGAGCTTGTCGGAAAGCTGGCCGCCGATCGGTCTCGCGATCGAGCCGATGAGCGCACCGAGGAACGCGAGATTCGCGGTCACCTGTGGAAACTGCGTCTTCAAGAGCAGCGGAAACGCCGCCGAGTATCCGACGAACGAACCGAACGTCGCCACGTAGAGGATTGACATGATCCACGTCTGCTTGTGTTTGGCCACGGCAACCTGGTCAGCGAAGTTGGATTTCGCGGAGGCCAAGTTGTCCATGAACGCGAAAGCGCCGAACGTGGCGATCGCAATGGGGATGATCCACATGAGGCCGACGTTCTCGAGGTGCATTCCTTGCGACCCCCCGAGGACGCCGATTCCGATGACCATAGGCGCTATCAGCTGAACGCTGCTCACGCCGATATTGCCTCCTGCCGCGTTGAGTCCGAGGGCCAGCCCCTTCTTCCGGTCGGGATAGAAAAACGAGATGTTCGCCATGCTGGAGGCAAAGTTTCCGCCTCCGAGACCTGCCGTCGCGGCGGCGAGGAGCATGACCGAGAACGGCGTCGCCGGGTTGCGGACGAAAGCCACGAGTAGCGAGGAGGGGATGAGAAGCAAGAGCGCGCTCACGATGGTCCAGTTTCGTCCGCCGAACTTCGGCACGGCGAACGTGTACGGGAAACGCATGAGCGCACCGATGAGACCGGGCACGGCGACGAGCGTGAAGAGCTGGTCGGTCGTGTACGCGAAGCCCATCTTGGGCAACCGCGGAGCGACGATGCTCCACATCAGCCAAACCGAAAACCCGATATGCTCGGCGAGAATCGACCAGAAGAGATTGCGTCGCGCGACGAACCGACCTTCAGTCTCCCAGAACGTTTCGTTCTCCGGATTCCAATTCGCAATCCATCGAGACATGGCACTATTCCTTTTTGGACGGTTGTTGTAATGACCTCGCGAGCGACCGCGTTCGCGCCGCCGCTTCGAACATCGTGCAAATATCAATCGCGCGCGCGAGAGAACAAGCAAAAATCGACGATGTGCAAAATGAATCGATGTCGACGGCAGGCAGATATCGCAAGACCGCGAAGCCGACACGCTGCGGCGCTCGAAACAAATAGGAAACGCACGGACCGGCCGCGGAAAGACCTATTCACCGAGATCGCCTTCGCGCCGCACGCGCACCGCACAGTGCTTGTACGAAGGCTGCCGCGAGTAGGGATCGAAGGAAGCGAGCGTAAGCTGGTTGCACTCGGCAAAATGCATGGGGATGAACACCTGACCCTCTTGCACCACGGGCGTCAGGTGGGCGCGCGCACGCATGTGCCCGCGACGCGACTCGACGATGACCCAGGTGTTCCTTGCGATCTTGAGCGGAGCAGCGTCGGTTGGATTCATCTCGACGTAAGGCTCGCGGGGGTGGAGCTTGCGTAGCACCGCCGATTTCGAAGTGCGGCTCTCGGTGTGCCACTGGCTCGAGCTACCCCGCCCGGTGAGCAAGGTGAGTGGGTAGCGTGCATTGGTGAGCTCGGGAGGCGGGCGTGGCGGTTCGAACAGAAAGCGCGCACGACCGTCGTCGTGGAAGAACCGCCCGTCGGCAAAGAGGCGCCGCTCGGTGCTGGGATCGACACTTTCCCCCTCGGGCAGCGGCCACTGCACGCCGCGAAGTGTTTCCAGCATGTCGTAGCCCTCGATGCCCGAGATGTCGCACGGCTGACCGCGGGAGAGCTCCGCCAGGATCCGAAAGACCGCCTCCGGATGGGTCCACCGGCGGAACATGTCGCCCACGCCCCAGGCGTCGGCGATGAGCTTCAGGATGTAGAAGTCCGCGAGGGCCTGGCCGGGAGCGCGTGCGACCTTCTTCAAGAGCCCGATCCGGCGCTCCGAGTTGATGAACGTGCCTTCCTTCTCGCCCCAGCCGGCCGCCGGCAAAACCAGGTGCGCGCGAACCGCGGTCTCCGTCGTCGCGTACATGTCTTGCACGACGAGGAACTCGAGCCGGCCGAGCGCGTCGTGCAGATCGGCCTGATTGATCCATGAATGGGCCGTATTGGTGGCGATGATCCAAAGCCCCTTGATCCGGCCCGAGAAGATCCCCTCGATGATCTGATCGTAGGCCCAGCTCGCCTTGGCGGGGATCCTCGATTCGTCGATTTCGAGGATGCGAGCGACCTTCGCCCGGTGCGCTGCATTGGCGAAGTCGTGCCCACCGAGCAAATTCGTCGTGTTGCTGAACAGCCGCGAGCCCATCGCGTTGCACTGGCCGGTAACGGAGTTGGCGCCCGTTCCGGGGCGGCCGATATTTCCGGTCAAGAGCGCCAAATTGATGATGGCCTGCGCAACGCGAACGCCCTCGTGGCTCTGGTTGACCCCCATGGTCCACCAGAACGACACGCGGCGTCCCTTGCAAATGGTGTCCGCCAGGCGCCGCAGCGCCTCCACGGAGATTCCGGTGGCCTCGGCGGTGCGCTCGAGCGAGTAACCCTGGACGAAGGCCGCGAACTCGTCGAAGCCCGTCGTATGCGCATCGACGAATCGTTCGTCGACACCACCATCGAGAATGATGCGGTTGGCGAGCCCATAGAGAAGGACGAGATCCGATTTGGGCCGTAACGCGATGTGCTGCGTGGCCGCCATCGCCGTCTCGGTCTTGCGCGGATCCACGACCACGATGGCGGGCCGGTGCTGGTTGCGGCAGATGCGCTGCCACATGATCGGGTGCGCGATGCAGAGGTTGGATCCGATGAGCACGATCACATCCGACTCTTCGAAATCGGCGTACGTATACGGAGGCGCGTCGAAGCCGAATGCCTGCTTGTAGGCGACCACCGAGGTGGCCATGCACTGGCGCGTGTTTCCGTCACCGTGGAGGATCCCCATGCCGAACTTGGTCAGCGACCCGAGCAGCGCCATTTCCTCCGTCGGAATCTGGCCAGTACTGATGAACGCGACCGAGTCGTTGCCATGACGTTCCTGAACACGCCGGACGCGGCCGACGAACGTGGCCAGCGCATCGGACCATGTCGCCGGAACGAGCCGTCCTCCCGCGCCCCGAATGAGCGGCGTCGTGGCTCGGTCCGACGCTGCGAGCGGGGCGAGCGCCTCCCAGCCCTTGGGACATGCGGCGCCGAGGTTGACCGGGTAATCGAGTGTTGGCGAAAGATTGACCGCGACACCGCCCTTCATGTGGATGGTGAGGGCGCACCCCGTCGAGCAATACCCGCAGATGGCCGTCGTCGTCGCGTCCGGCTTGAGCCTGCGCGGGACCTGACCGATGTCGACGCCGGCGGCGTCGCGAGCGAGCTCGAGGCTGAGCAATCCATCCCGCTGGGTAGAAAAGGGGGCGAGCCTCATCGCCCGATGCCGCCGGGCATGGTGGGCACGCTGACGGATCGGAAGAATAGCGAGCGCTCCACGAGCTCTCCGCCGACGATGCACGCGACGCCCATCGCGGCCACCACCGCGTGACTGGGCGAGACCGGCCCGCTGCCGAGCAGGGCGGAGAGGACCAGAGGAAAAACCACTCCGCCCATCGCGCCGAGCACGAATCGGAAGACGAACGCACCGCGAAGCTCCCCGGCGAGCAGTATGGCGCTACGCTTGAGCTCACCCAGGGATTTTGCGCGCAGATGCACGAGCGCGCCGAGCTCCCAGAGGAGTTTCGTGCCCCCGAGCAGCGCCAGCGCCAGCGCGATTCGTTTCGCATGGGCCCCGATCGTGGCGGCACCGGTGAGTTCCTCGGTGAGACCCATCGTGAGCGCGCTCGATCCCGCCGCGAGCAGCACGGTCGAGCCAAAGCGAAAACTCGTGCGCCCGAAAGTCCACAGCTGTTTCTGCGTTGCCGCGTACAGCATCACCGAGCAGAGAACGCCGAGCGCACCCGTCCCGAGGACGAGCATCTGCAGCACGGAAACGGCCGCCGGAGTCGCTTCAATGTCTCGTCGCAGGATCGGCGGTGCGATGGAGATCGCGGCATCGGCGAGTGCGAAAACGGCAAATAACCCGAACATCAAGATCTCCCGGCTGAGCCAGGAGGTCCGTAGGCCGATCAGCGCGCGCAGGGCATACTTCGGTCGCCCGAGATGGAAGACGCTCGCGACGAGCGCGAGCACACCCACGAATGCGGCCAGCACGCCGCGATAAGCCGGCCATCGGGACCCGAACGGCGCGCCGATCGCCGAGGCGAGCAGGAAGTCGGCCAGAAACATCCCGACCGAGAACTGGGTCAGAACGAGCATGATCGCGAGCGCCCAGTGGGCGTTCGATGACCTGACCCGATAGAAATCGGCCGGCAGCATGTTCCGCGGCAGCGGGCGGCGGCTCACATAGTTCGTCGTCGGGATGGTGATGGCCGGTGGTGCGGCGCCCGGCAAGAACCCTCCCGCCTGCGCCTCTTCCACGACCTCGGCGGTGTTCACGACGCGGATCGAAATCGCTTCATTGGGGCAAGCCTGCACGCACGCTGTGGCCTCTCCTGCCGCAAGGCGACCGGCGCACATGTCGCACTTTCGCACGATGCCGAGGCGCCGGTTGAATTGAGGCACTTCGTAAGGGCAGGTGAGCATGCAGTACTGGCACCCGATGCACTGGTCGTCCAAGTGGCGAACGATTCCGGTCACCGGGTCCTTCTCGTAGGCGTTGACGGGGCAACCCTTCATGCACGCCGGATCGACGCAGTGGTGGCACGCCGTCGTGATCGTTTGCTGCACGGGCGCGTCGGCGCTCCCGCCCTGCAAGAGCCCCACGTCCCGCCAGGTCTCCGCTTCTTCTCCGTCGAGCCCGTTCATGCGGTGACATGCGGTCACGCACGCCTTGCAGCCCGTACAAGCATCGAGATCGACCTGAAAAGCGAGCTGTTGGCCAGGCTTCAGTCCCTCGACCGGGATGAGGTCACGATAGCGGTCCTTGCCGGCGAGGCTTTCTTGGTCATGGACGCGCGCGAAGCGTTCCACGGCCGTGGCACGGCTCTGTTCCCTCAAATAGTGCTCGATCAAGGGCAGCCGGACGACGGAAGACTGCATACGTGGTTCACCCAGCATCGATTGTGTTTACGATGCGCTCAATGCATTGGCAGGTATTGACAACAACCCATGCCGCCGGCGAAGGGCTCTGTCAAGGCGAAGCGACGAGGGAAGAACGAAACGCACGATCACCTGTTTCTTCGACGTTTCGCCACCACCCGCGTTTTCGGCGATGAAATCAGCTCGCCTCACGGGTGAAACGCGAACACCGGAGGAAAACCTGTTTCGCGCACAGCCGGGACGCATGCGTGTTTCGCCAGCATTTCGTGGTCATGATCGGCCGGCATCCAAGCCGCGTCGGATTGTCGATAACGAGAGCTGTCCCACTCTGTACAAATTGCTTATTGACAGCGACCACTCTTGTGCTTGATTCGTCGCATGAGCCACGGTGAAGCAGGCCGTCGTGTGGACAGGCTCGACGCGCGCGTTCGGGTCCATGGATCCAAACCATCGCTCGTCGTCGTCGGGCATGGGATGGTCGGTCAGCGGCTGCTCGAGAGCTTGGTCAACTTGGGGCTCTCGAGAAAGTTCGAAATCGCCGTGCTTGGCGACGAGCCCCGTGGTGCCTATGACCGGGTGGCGCTCTCCTCGCTCTTCGATGGAATGTCTCCCGACGACCTTTCGCTCGTGAAGGGCGGGTTCTTGGACGAGGCAGGCATTCGCGCCTACGTCGGCGAACGCGTCGTCGAGCTGAACCGAGGCACCAAGACCATCACGTCCGAGACGGGACGCGTGCTCTCGTATGACAAGGCGATCCTCGCAACCGGCTCTCGACCTTTCGTACCGCCGCTACCGGGGCGGGATCTGAAGGGCTGTTTCGTCTACCGAACGATCGACGACGTCGCCGCCATCCGATCGTGGGCCGCGGGCGCGCGCGTCGGCGCGGTGATCGGCGGCGGACTGCTCGGCCTCGAGGCGGCCAAGGCGCTCAGGTCGCTCGGCCTCGAGACACACGTCCTCGAGCGAGCTCCACGCCTCATGCCCGTACAGGTCGACGACGGGGGAGGGCTCGCGCTTCGCCGCCGCGTCGAGGAGCTTGGTGTCTTCGTCCATACGGCGGTCGAGAGC
>DASWDH010000304.1:0-4495 GCA_036395495.1 Polyangiaceae bacterium | reverse complement strand
CGAAAGATGACGGCCGCAGCGCGGAGAGCGGTCTCGCCTGTTCGCCGACGCCGAACCCGAGCGATCCGTGCGGGTGTCCATGTTGCTGGGTCGCCAACTGCATCAACACCGATGCCTGCTGCAAAGCTTTCAAGTCGCTGTGCACGCCTTGATAGGAGGCGCATGCAATCGAAAGCGGCCGAGATCTGGGCATTCCGGGCACGGGCCGAGCACCAGGCGGCGGCGCGGTTCGCACGTCTTTCCACGCGGCTGTCGGAAGTCGGAGCCGATAAAGCCGTAATTGGCATGGCTCGCCGAGCCGCGTCGGACGAGGAGCGCCATCGAGAGTTGTGCGTCGATCTGGTGCGCCATTTCGGGGCAGAACCGAAGACCGATTCCGTTCGTGCGCCTCCCGAGGTCGCGCCGAGTGGTCTCGCCGTGAGGGAGAGGGTGCTCTACGAAGTCGTCGCGCTCTCCTGCGTCACCGAGACGCTCAGCGCGGCGCTCCTCGGTGCGATGGTCGACAAGGCCGAGGACGTTTGGGTCAAGGCGACGGTGCACCGCATTCTTCGCGACGAAATCGATCACGGTCGTCTCGGCTGGGCGCATCTGTCCCTGGAATTCGCGCGGGGCTACGGTCGATTTCTCGGTGACTACCTTCCAGCGATGCTCGAGGGGACCGTCGACGACGAGCTCTTTCGCGATGACGAAGACGACGAGACGCTCGCCGGCCTCGGCGCTCTCTGCAGAATGGATCGAAGGACGCTGTTCACCGGTACGATGCGCGAGATCGTCTTCCCGGGCCTCGAGCGCTTCGGCGTCGATACGAGCGCGGGCGCTCAATGGCTCGGCGAAAAGCTTCAGAGCTCGCTCGAGTCCAGGCACTCCAGCTCGCCGCCCTTGGTGCGACAGATTTGATCCCGTGAAGGAGCACAGCGCGAAGCGCGCGCCGCCGTGTCGCGCCAACCCCCTCGGGCTGTGGCGAGACGCATCGCGCCGAAGCAACCATCGGATTGTAGTGCTGCACCGCAACGAGGTCGGCGACCGCGTTCCACACGCTCTCGATGGGCGCGTCGATTTTCACGTCATGTCGGAGGATGGTCACTTGGGCTCCTTTTTTTTGCTCTTAGGACGGTTGCTCCGTGGCAGTCAGATACCCTGCGAGATTCGACAGCGACCCCTCCCATCCGATCGTGTGGGCACGACCCTCGTCGGTGTCGGGAAGCAGCCGGTGGGTGAGCGTCAGTTCCGTGTGGTGACCCACCGCTCGTAGCTCGAGGGTGACGACGCTCCGTTGCACGGCGGGCACAGCCGAGCTCCAGGTGAAAACCATCCGCTCCGGCGGGACGATCTCGAGGTACTCCCCGAACGCCACGAAGATCGTTCCATCCTGCCGTCGCATTTCCACGCGGTATCGGCCGCCAACCCGAAAATCATTGGTCGCTTTCGCGGTCCATTGGGGGTCGACGACGAACCACCGCGACATCGCTTCCGCGCTGCTCCAGGCCTGAAACACCCGAGCCACGTCGGCGGGCAGAACGCGTTTGAGGGTGAGCGAGGTGGTCTTCATCGTCGCCCGGACCGCCCGTGTTTCGGCGCTCTTCGATTTCGTGGTTCTCCCGCCAGAAACGCTTCGAGCCCGTCGAACTGTCGACTCCAGAAACCTCGAAGCTCTTCGATCGATGCGCGGGCCGGCTCGAGGGCGCGAGGGTTGAGCCGGCACAGGTGAAGCCGCCCCTCGTTCGTATGCGAGATCAGCTC
The DNA here is from genome assembly GCA_036395495.1 of Polyangiaceae bacterium. Classification (GTDB taxonomy): domain Bacteria; phylum Myxococcota_A; class Polyangia; order Polyangiales; family Polyangiaceae; genus DASWDH01. The sequence goes on along the minus strand of DASWDH010000304.1, from coordinate 2,755 downwards.
GGCGTCCTCGAGTACGCGGATGTGCTTGGAGACGGCTGCGAGCGACATGTCGAAGTGGCGTGCGAGCTCGCCCACCGCGCGCTGTTCGCGCGCGACGAGGCGTAACATGTCGCGCCGCGGCTCGCTCGCGAGTGCCCGGAAGACGCGGTCGAGCGAACGGGCAGCGCGATTGTCAACCATATGGTTGATATAGATGGGCCACGACTCCATTGTCAACCGATCGGTTGACATGGCCTATGTGTTCTTCTGGAGCGACCACCGAGGTAAGTATGCTTACCCCACAGAGGCGCGAGAAAGCACCTCCCGAACGCGTCAGCAACTTGTCTGCCACTCTGCGCCGGTCCGAAATTGCCGATCCTCGGGGCGGTGGCACAACTGGCACAATGGCATAAGAGCTCTCGACGCGGCGATTCCGCGCAGATACGGTGGCGTAGGTCTTGCTTAGGGCGGGCGTCGATTCGGAGAACAGGTCGAGGAGATGACGATGCGCAATCCCTCTGGAAAGATCTCGCGCCGTGCGGCGCTGCCGAGCGCGGCGCTACTCGCGTGCGCGCTGCTCAGCGTCGAGCTCTTGACGTTCTGCGGAGGCAAAGAAGAAGGAGGCGCTACCGGGGGAACGGCAGGTCGGGACGGAGGCAGCGGCACTACGAGCTCGACCGCAGGGTTCGGAGGCTACGGAGGCCACACCGCTGGGTGCCTCTCGGGGAATTGGCAATGCTGCTATGGCCAGCCCTGCGGCGGATCATCTGGTTTCGGGGGTTCTGCTGACGGTTCCGCTGGTACCGACGGTTCGCCCGGCGGAGGCGGGTTCGGTTTCGGGGGTCATACGTCGGGATGTATCGGCCAATGTGGAGGCGCATGCCCGCCGTGCTTCGACGCGGGCGGCGACGCAGCCGACGCGGCGGTCGATGCCCATGCGCGTGCGGAACCATCTCAGAAAACGATGGCCGCGGAGGTGATCGGCACACAGGCCTGCTACACGCTGTCAGGTTACGAGGCGGACCCGTGTCTGCCTGCGGAAGACTCGGTTCTGTCGTGGCTCGGCGGCCTGCCGACCGGATGCGAGCCGCACATCAGCGGCGGGCCCTTCGCGGGCACCGCAGCACGGAGTTGTTGTTATTCTATTGCCTGCAACGAGCCCGCGTTCGGAGCTCCAGAGTCGGCGCCCTAGATTTCGGGTGACGCTGCGCAACGGACGACGCTGGGGGCTTGCGGTTCTCGTTGCCGCGGGAGCGTTGGCGTTTGCCTTGACGGCGCATCACCATCAGCCGATCGAGGATTGGCTCTTCTTTCGCTACCTGCGCGCAGCGGCGCTCGCCGGTTTGTTTTCCGTCGCATGCTTGGTCGCTGGGCATGCAGTCCTCGTTCGAACGCTCCGTCGCGTCTTGCCGCTCGACGAACACGTCACGATTGCCTTTGCGCTGGGTGTGCTCGTTTTCTTCTTCGCCAGCGTCGTCTTTGGTCTGCTGAAGCTTTACGGTTTGCCGTTTTTCGTCCTGGGGCCCTGCACGCTGATCGCACTCGGCGCCCGCGATTTCATTCGCACTGCGGCACGCCTGCGGCGTCACGCCGTTCGCCTCGACCTGCGTTGGTCGTTGGGACCACTGCGCGGCGCGATTCTCGCGTACGGCTGCGTCGGCGTTCTTCTCCTTTGGTTCACGATCCTATCGCCTCGCAATGCTTCGTACGATGCCCGCTGGTATCACCTTCCGATTGCCGAGCACTACGTCGCGCAACGTGGCATCACCGCGTTTCGAGAAGGGTGGATCCCGGGGGCCCTGCCGCAGCTCGCGAGTCTGATCTACGCGTGGGCCTTCTCCGTGCCAGGGCGTCTCTTCGATCGCGTCGAAGCGGCGGCTCACATCGAGTTTACCATTTTCCTCATGACGCTCTTGGGTGTTGCCGCCATCGTCCGACGAATCCTTCGCGAGAGAGCTCCTCTGTCATGGGTAGCGCTCTTCTTGTTCCCAGGGATCTTCTGCTACGACTCGGGTCTCGTTTTGGGGGCGGACCACGTGGCGGCGCTCTGGGCACCGCCGATTTTTCTTTTGTGCCTGCGCTATTGGGAACGTCCCACGAAGTGTTACGCGCTGCTGCTCGGTGCAGTCGTCGCTGGTGCGCTCGATACCAAGTACACCGCGGCGATCCTCCTTCCCCTGCCGCTTGCGGTCTTGATCGCCTGCGCAGCGCGCCGTGATCTAGGTTCGCCCCGGTCATCGGCTTGGGGCTCCGGCGCGCTGGCCATCGGTTCGATTGTGGTGCTGACCTCGCCCCACTGGTTGAAGAATGCGGTCTTCTATGGCGACCCGCTGTTTCCCATGTTGCGGCGCTGGCTCCCTTCGCATCCGTGGTCGCCGGCGGCGGAAGCGCCGTACGTGGCATGGTACACGCTACGTCGGCCACCGCTGTCCCCTTCCAGTGTGCTCGAGATGGCGAGGACGCTCGCGCTATTTTCGTTCGTGCCGCACGATTTCCCTCAGTACCACGGCGACTTGCCCGTCTTTGGATCCCTCTTCACCCTTTGTACGCCGCTACTCGTCTTTCTCGGGCGCCGGTGCCGGCTGTCTTGGCTCGTCGCCGGATCCTATGCAGGCATTGCGACCTGGTTTTGGATTCACCAATTCGATCGTTACCTGCAGGTCCTCGTGCCTTGGATGGCGGCGGCAACGGCGGTGGTATTGGTTCTTGTATGGCGCGAAGGTGGCGTATTGCGCGTCGCGACGGGTTCGTTGATCGCGCTTCAAATCGTGTGGGG
>DASWDH010000303.1:0-17739 GCA_036395495.1 Polyangiaceae bacterium | reverse complement strand
TAACAGCCGTTGAGCACCCCAGGCGCGCTCGGGATAGTCGCCAGCGCCGCCGCGCTTCCGGCTCCGATCACGAGCGCGCCCACCACGCCAGCGGTCATCCAGCGCGCGCGCTTCGTTCCCCAGAGCCACCCTGTCACCTTGTTTGCCATGACGAACTTCCTCCTCGCGATCTCGTACCGTAACCTGCCTTCTTACCAGAGAGCAGCGGTTGCGTACAGCGCCGCGCCGAGTCATCGAACAGCCTTGCCAAGCCGTTCGTTCTCGGCACTGCCGAGCAGGTCGGGTTCTTCTGGCGTACAGATGACGTTGTCTTCGTCGAGCCTGCTCAGTAATACGAGCAGAGGCTCATGCAGCTGCGAAGGTCCGATTGGACCAGGCAATGGGGAGCGAGCATGCCCAAGTAGTGATCGCCACCCATGTACAAGCTGCACAATTCGCCCGCGCGATTGATATGGCCATAGAGGTGGCCGGGAAGATCGCCCTCGAAGGACATCGGGTGGTAGTAGTCGTAACTCATGAAAGGATTCGTTGCAGGGTTCGGATAGAGATAATCGGTGAGCCACCAGAGCGGATCCATGACCACGTAATCGCCCTCGTACCTCACGAAACCCCCGGGCAGGCCACCGGCACATTCTTTCGCGCAACTCTGCGCGCTGCCACACGGCTGGAACGGCTCGACTCCGGCGAAACTCACTTTGTAGAAGCCGTGCTCGTCCCCAGCGACGACCTGCGTCGCCTTCTCGTCCGGCAGTCCCTCTTTCCGGCTGAGCGTCGGCAAGGTCGACGCACTCATCTTCACGTTTTCGGGACTGGGATCATTTTCGAGCTTGCCCACCACGAGAGCGTAGAACGGACACATGTAGTTGCCAGCCCCGAGAAAGCGCTTGCGCCACGCCTCCCACTGGCCGGGAATGCAGGTCGCGGCCAGCCGGCTGCGCGACTGAATTCCGAGTATGTCGTCGACGGTCTGCAGCCGAGTGTCCTCTTTCTGGGTCGCGTCGCCTTGGAAGGGAAGCGAACATTTGTCGAACGCACGTCGGAGGTGGCCTTCGGCATTCGTGTAGAAGCTTCGGGGGCCGATCGTCCCCTCGCACGCGAGCAGCGCATTCGCGAGGGCAGCCGTATACCCATTGAGCCGCGCGCAGCTCGGCTGGGCGATGCTCGTGGAGAGCGTGGATGTCGTTGTCGTCGTCTGGAGGCTGGTGCTCAAAGACGTGCTGTACAACGTGAGGTCATCCGCGGCGGTGCCCGGCGCATCGTCGCCATTCGATGCCACTTGGGCGACGCAACCACTGAGAATGCCGAGCGCTGAAACGAGTACGAGACTAAAGTAACAGAAGCGCAGGCGGGCCGAAGGCCGCGCCGAGTAACACAAAAGCTCCGACCACCGCATGGATGGACCTCCTTCGCGTGCGGGCCCAAGAGCAGCAAGCATGCCAGCGCACTCAATCGGAATTCTCGCGGCATTTCAATGGGTGCGCTTCCTCCGGTTGTACGCGGCTCGTGACATGAGGTGAAGTGCACCTGCGCATCGAAGTGCAATGGACCGTACATTTGCGCTTCGATGCGGCGCCGGGAGCGAAAACTGTCCCTCGAAGGCGGGAGAACACGTTTCGCGCGCCGGCGATCGCAAGAACTCGGTAACGGCGCGCGCGTTCAATGGCATGGACAGTCTTGAAGAGAAGCGTTAAGAACGGTCCTCGGGGATAATTTTTTTGATCGCTCGAATCGACCGTTCCAACTCCGGCTTTGGCAACTTTGTGAATCCTCTGCAGTACCCCTTCTCACGGCAGCTCCTTCCAGCCGACCGCTGGCTTCTCTTGGCGATCGGCATCGCGCTCGCCGCCTGTTCGGCGGACGATTCGGCAGGATCCGGTCGGCCCGACGCCGGCGGCGTCGTGGAGGCCAGCACCTGGCGTCCCCAAGACGACGCAGCCAACGAAGCGCCAGCAGTTGACACCGGGAACCCCGGCGCCGACACTTCCGATGGAGGGGGCCAGGGCGACGCTCGCCCCGACGGCCGCGACGCGGGCAAAGATGCCCCAGGACCCACCGACGTCAACACGGAAACGAATACCGGAAAGCTGCTCCTCTGCCTCCGACTGAATGATCCACAGCATCCGGAAGTCGTCTCCAACCTGAGTCGCAAAGTCGTCGACGGCTATCTCTCCGCGCTTTTCGTCGATTGCCGGATCACGAAGATCGTCGACGCGATTCCTGGGGGACTCAACGCGTTCGCCAACGATCTGCTGAGCTGGAATGTCTCGTTTTGGGGCTGCCGGGACACCGCCACGAACGAATTCGGACTCATTCACGATGGTGTCTCCGGCCTGACGTCGGCCGATGTGGCAACCCTCATCGACCACTACATGAAAGCTGCCATCGTCGAGCTTTCCCTCAGCGCCGGCGAGCAATTGCAGATGCGACAAGCCCTGACGGCGCTCGGTCAGACGGTCGTCACGCGGCAGTCCGACGAATACACGCTGTCGAATTGCGCCGACGGCGGAGGTGATGCCGCTGACGAAGCGGCGCCCAACGATGCCCAGGGCGCGGACGGAAATTGAAGCCATGAAACGAACGCACCGCGTACTCCAGATCGTCGCGATGGTCGCGACCATCGGCTCTGGGAGAGGGGTCTTTGCGCAGTCGTCCACCCCGGAAGTTGCGCTGGCCGAGGCGCTCTATCGTCAAGCCCGCCAGCTCATGGCCGATGGCAAATATGCCGAAGCCTGCCCCAAGTTTGCGGAAAGCCATCGCCTCGACCCGGCGACGGGCACGCTTCTCAACCTCGCCGCGTGTCACGAGGCCGAGCAGAAGCTCGCCACGGCCTGGCTCGAATATGCGGAAGCGTCGATGATGGCGCGCCGCGATCAGCGCGAGGATCGCGTGCGCTTCGCGCAAGAGCATCAGGCCGCCATCGAGCCCAAGCTATCGCGCCTCAATGTCATCGTGCCTCCGGCTGCGGATCTCCCCGAGCTCGAGATCCAGGTGGATGGGGCGCCGATCCGCCCCGCTGCGCGTGGTGTACCGACGCCCGTCGATCCCGGCATCCACGTCATCCAAGCCCGAGCTCGTGATCGCCGACCCTGGTCCAAACGCGTGGAGATCGGGCCAGGGCCGAGCAACCAAACCATCACCATCCCCGTCCTCGAACCGGCCCCCGAAGTCGCCAAACCGGCGGCACCTAGCACGATTTCGGCCGCCCCTTCCCGGGCTGAAACCGCGGGAAGGGACACGCTTTCACGACCGCTTTCCGCGCCGGTCTACGTCGCCGGAACGGTGACGCTCTTGACGGCAACGGGGGCGGGCGTGACCGGTGTTCTTTATCTCGGCAAGAACAACGGTGACCACCTCGACGACGCCAAGCGATGGGGCACCATCAACGCCGTTTTTTGGGGTGCCACCGCGCTCGGCGCGGGAATCACGACCTATTTGTACCTGACGCGACCGGAAAAACGCGAAGCCGCCGCAGTGACGAGCCACCCGATGATCGCGCCCTGGATGAGCGCCTCCGGCGGCGGCGTGGTCGTGCAGGGAACGCTATGAGGTACACGCTTTCGTCGTTCTTGGGCGGCATCGCGGCTTTCGCGATGACCGCTTGCCTCCTGGTGACGCCGCTCAACGAGCAGGGCTCGAATTCTTCCGCTGGAGCGGCCGGTAGCGGAGGAGCCGCCGCGGGAACAGGGGGAACGCTATCGACCGGCGGCACCACGGACGCCGGCCCGGGCAGCTGTAACGAAAACAGCGATTGCAAAGCGATCAATGCGTTCAGCGCCTCTTTTTGCCGTCCGGCGGACCATCGATGCATCAAGCTGGCAACCCTCGAGTGCCCCGTCGTTCACGGCAGCGAGGACGACTGGAGCAACAAGAACGCCATCATCTTCGGAGCGTATGCTCCCCTCAGTAAGAGCGACCCGACCCAATCATCCACCGTCGTCTTCAATTACGAGTTCGCACGCAACGAATTGAGTGGCCCCAACGTGGGCGGCTTGCGCGACCGCAACGATCAGCGACACCCGCTGGTCACCGTCGTTTGCAACAACGATCCCGACATCATCGCCACGAAGCCCGAATACCTCCAGACAAGTTTGAAACACCTCGTGAACGACCTCAACGTTCCGGCGATCGTTGGTTACCTTCTTCCCGGCGAGCTGCGCGTCGCCTTCGAAACGTATGGGAAGCAAAACAACGTGTTCTTTCTGAGTCCGATCGGGGCCAGCCTAGAGCTCGCCAACTTGCCCGACGACGGCCTGCTCTGGCACATGCTTGGGCAACCAGGCGATCTGGCTCCCGCTTATGGCGCGCTTTTGAAGCGGCTGGAACCTTTCGTGACGGGCGTGTTCGCCGTCACCACGATCAAAGTGGCGGTCGTCACGTCGGATGACCCCTTCAGCCAAGACCTCGCCGCGGCGACGCTGAGCAAGCTCGTCTTCAATGGAAAGTCGCTCTTGGACAATGGCGACAACTATAGGCCTTGGAACGTCAATGCGGATAACCCGGCGCAGGTCGGTGCCGAGATTGCCCAGTTTCGACCGAACATCGTGATCTCGCTGGCTGGCTTGCCGTTTTCGCAAGCGGGAGGCGTGCTCGCCCAGATCGAAAAGAGTTGGGCTCCCGGAAAGCGACCGTATTACATCCTATCTCCGCTCAATGCAGGCGATCTCGGAACCGTCAAAGTCAAGATCCACGATTTGTCCCTCGTCGACTCCAACACCTACCAGCGATTCCTCGGCATCAACGTCGCCCCGCCGACAGACCGCACTCTCTATTACGATTACCTGACTCGCTTCAAGCAGCATTACAGCGGGGTTGTCGAGGAAACGGAGAATTTCTACGACGCGATTTATTACCTCGCGTACGCCATGCAGGCAGCAGGGCCCGACCAGCCACTGTCCGGCCTGCGTATCAGGGACGGCATGCGTCGCCTGCTCGGCGGTGGGCAGCCCTATTCGGTTGGACCTTTCGATATCGGCAAGGTTTTTGGCGCGCTGAACGACGGGCAGCCCATCGAACTGATCGGCACGCTCGGGCCTCCCAACTTCGATACGATTTCGGGCGCCCGCATCGACACCGGAGCCGTCTTCTGCTTCAAGCCAATCAGAGACCCAAGTGGACAAGTCATCGGAGGTGACGTGGCCTGGAACGTCCTTCGCTATGACCTGACCACGAGCAGCCTGACCGGAGACTTCACCTGCTACGCAGGACTGTGATGGCGGGAGTGCCACGGCCCGACCCCCTTCATGTCCGATCGTCATGCGCGCTGGTGGGGGTCGCATGTGCGCTCGGCATGCTAGGGGGCTTCGGGTGCGGCGATGCCAGCCCGACCGAAGCCACGCGAGAGAAGGCATCGGCGATCGTCTTTGGCGAGCGCTCCCCCTCGCCGAGCGGCGACGACGCCGTGCTGCTGCTTCGCACCGAAGCGGCGGGGACCGAGCTGCTTTGTACAGCTACCTTGATCGCGGCGAACTTGGTGGTCACCGCGCGGCATTGTGTTTCCTATTCGATCCCCGGATCGTTCCTTTGCACCGTCGAGGGGGAGCTCGTCGACGATCCGAGCCGCGCCGGAACGCTTTGGGGGCATTTTCCTGCGGAGTCCCTCGAGTTCTATGGGGGCGAGTACCCGGATGCGATGCCCCGCGCCAGAGGTCAGACGACGCTCTCCACGTTCTCGCCGACGGTCTGCAACAACGATCTCGCTTTCGTGGTTCTCGACCGCCCCCTGGACCTGCCGGTTGCGCCCCTTCGTCTGACCTCCACGACTCGCAAAGGAGAACCGCTCACGTTGATCGGCTACGGGGTCGACGAGAGCGGGAACCCGGATTGGCATACACGGCCGCGGCGAAAGACGTTGCATCATCGGATCGACGATCTCGGCCCCGATTCGATCGACGAAGGGGTGACCACCGTCAAACCACGAACGATCGTTCTCAATGGACCATCGGCGTGCCCGGGAGACAGCGGGGGGCCCGCGTTTTCGGAAATCACCGGCGGCCTCGTGGGCGTCGATTCTCTCGGGCGCGGTAGTCTCTGCACTTCCCCGACGATCGTCCATTACTACACCCACGTGCCTCCGTTTCGCGTGCTCATCGACGAAGCGTTCGCCGCAGCAAAGGCACGACCCCGCCCCGAGAAGCCTCTGCTCGGGATCGACGAGCCGTGCCAAGACGGGTTCGCTTGCGAAACCGGTATTTGCATTCGCGGAAGCGATCGAACGATGCGCTGCGCGAGCGCATGCGGTGAGGTGATGAACTGTCCCGGCGGATACGAGTGTCGCCCGTTCGATTCCGACGCCGGAGCGCTGAGCGCGTGCGTCGCCGTTTTGGCCGCCGACGCCGGAGATGCCCCCTCGGCGCCAAGCTCTTCGGACGGATGCGCGGTCGTCGCTTCGAAAGCCGTTTCTCGTGGAGGGAATGGCCCGTTGTTCGAGCTCGTCACCGTCTTTCTCGCGTTTGCGCGGGTGCGTCGAGCCCGGCGCACGTCGCCTCGTGCCCCACCTACTCGCAACTCAACGTGGTCGTCGTGGTCGTCTTGAATTTTTGCGTGCACACGGTCACGCTCGAGCAGCTGCACTTGCCAGCCACGCAGATGTCGGCATTGAGCATGAGGCCGCCGTCAAGCGCGCGACAATCTTGATTACCAGCGCATTCGCAGTGTTTCGTCGCAGTATTGCAAACGGAGACGCCGCTCAGGCCGGAGCAGTTGCTGTCCGTGCCGCACTCACACTTGCCCGTTGCGTCGTTGCAAACTTTGCCGGCTGGATCGGATGCGCAGCTCGCGGTCGTGCAACGCTGAAAGCACGTCCCCGTTGCCAGGTCGCACGTGCTCGACTTCTTGCCACAGACTTCGACCGATTCGCTGCCCGCGTCGAGTTCGAACGTCTGAACCCAGAACGTCTCCAGCTGTCCCCCACCGTCGAGCTCGCAGTTCGGAGAGCCCTTCAAGTAGGCACATCGGCCGGCACCGTTGACGTTGACACAAACGTCGCCAAAGATCGTGCAATCCACCTTGGTCCTGCAACCCTTGCTCCATAGGCTCACCTGCGCGTAACAAGCGATGTCGTCCTTACAAAGGACGCAGCGATGCTTGGTGGTGTCGCAGCTATAAGGGAACTTGTCGCTGAGCGCCTTAGGAACGCAATCGCCATCGCTGGCACACGTCTCAATGCACACCTTCGCAACCGCGGCGGCATCGCTCAATTCGCTTTGGACATCGCTCGTGGTGTCCGGGGCAGCGTCGCTCGCGTTTTCGGTGCGAACATCTGCCGACGCAGTATCGGCTCGTCCGTCGGTGCTGGCGTCGGCGCCTGCGCTGCCCGCGCTGGCGTCCATGCCGCCAGTGCCCGCCGTCGAACCACCGCTTCCCGCCGTCGAACCACCGGTACCACCGCCGGACGACCCCCCGCTTCCGCCCGTTGCCGCACTCGAGCCCGCGCTCCCGCCCTTGCCGCCGGAGCTTCCACCCTTGCCTCCGGTCCCCGCGCCCCCTGTACCCGGCGTGCCCGCTGTGTCGTCACCGCCGCAGGCGGCGACACCGCAAGCCAATGGCACCAAGAGGACCAGAACGATGGAAAGGGTTCGTCGCATGTGCATCACCAAGAGGTCGAGAGTTGAAAGTGTACTTCGAGCGAACGGCCACCTTGCCCCAATTGCCAGTCGCTTGCAACGGGTAATCGGAATCGATTCTCTACAACGCTCTCTTTCGAAAGCGGCGCTGTCGCTAGCCGAGCAGGTCTCGTTACCGGCGCCCGTCGAGCGGATCGACACCTGGAGTGGTCGGGGTGGTCGCGGGAGCGCCGACCGGCGGCGTTTTCTCCGACGACGGAGCCCCTTTGAGTTTTTTGGCACCCATTGGACGGCTCGAGTGGGGAACCGCGAATGCGGCGGAACGCGCCGGTTCAGGTGGCGTCGCGTGCGGCGCTTCTGCGTCGCCGCTGGCGCTAGCGGTGTTCATTGCAGCGGGCGTGCCCTCGGCGCGCAGCGATTCGGCATCGAGCTGCACTTCCGGACTGCGAGCGGCAGGGGCGAGCTCCGGCCGTGGCGAGCCACTCGTTCGATCGATGTCGAGCAAGACTTCGGCGGACCTCGCCGTGCGGGATCGCACGACGTACCAGCCGAACGACAAGATGCCCAACGTTGCCACCGCGCCGGCGAGGACGAGCCGGCGCCGCGAACGGCTGGCGATCGACTGCGAGTGACCCCACCCCGCGTCCGTGTGCTTCAGCTCGTCCTGTACGCTGTGGCGCGGCGACTCCAGCGTCGGCGTGTCGACGGCAGGGGAAGACGAGTCGAGCGTGGGAATGTCACCCCCATGGCGAGGCTCCGAAGCGCCGAGTGCTCGCTCTTTGGCAGAACGAACGATGGCCGAGATGCGTGCGACGGCGGCCGCGCCGGTCAGAGGCGCATACGGTTTCAAAGCGGTCGCGAGCTCGACGACGTCCTTGAAACGACGATGCGCTTCTTTGTCGAGGCATCTCAAGATCACGCCCTGCAGTCCCTCGGGGACGTCGCTTCGGATGGTGCGAAGATCCGGCGGCGTATCGGTGACGACCGCCGCCAAAATGGACATCGGCGTATCCGATACGAACGGCGGCGCGCCGCTCAGAAACTCGTGCAGGATGATCCCGAGAGACCAGATGTCCGAGCGCCTGTCGACTGTCTTCGGCCGGCGCACCTGCTCAGGCGACATGTAGAATGGCGAACCGATGAGACCCTGCGTGTTGGTGAGCGTCACGATGGCCGGTTGAGCGTCGACCGCGATCGCCTTCGAAATGCCGAAGTCCAACACCTTGATGAGGGCCGAACCGTCCGAACGACGGGTGCGAAAAAGATTGGCCGGCTTGAGATCGCGGTGGATGATGCCGAGCGCGTGCGCTTCTGCAAGCGCTTCGCACGCTTGCAAAAGATAGTCGACCGCTTCGCTGACCGGCAGTCTCTCTCGATCTTCGAGCTCGCGCGCGAGATCGCGTCCCTCGAGGAACTCCATCACCATGTAGGGAGCTCCGTCGTCGAGCGTGCCCACATCGAGGACGCGCGCGACATGCTCGCTCTGGATGCGAACCGATGCGCGCGCTTCGCGCAGAAAACGAGCGACGGCCTCCTCGTTTTCGCACAGCTCCGGAATCAGGATCTTGATGGCGACCGGCTGCTCGAGCTGCATATGGCGCGCGGCCACGACGTAGCCCATGCCCCCTTTGCCGAGCATGCGCTCGACTTTGTACTTGCCTGCGAGGGCATCACCGACATCGACCACGACCTGGCATATATACCATGGCTCACGTCATGACCGACCAAGCACCGAGTCGCCTGCAAACGGCAGCTTGCGCGCGCCTGGCCGCTCTGCCAAACCAAACCGGTCGAACGAGCTGATTTGGTTCTGCATTGCGCGTCGCGCTCCCTCTTCCTGGCCGCTTCGCAAGGTGAGACACTGCTTCTGCCCGAGCAAGCGAGCGAGAATTGAGCACCAAGGATACGCTACCTTCCACACTGGGGAGCCTCGACCTCCAATCGGCTCGGCCAAGGCAGACCTACGCCCTTCAAATCATTGGAAGCTCCGCGGTGACCAGCCGAACGCTTCAGCCCGGCCAACTCGTGCGGATCGGCCGGCGGCCCGAAAGCGAGGTCGTCGTCGATCATCCCGCCGCTTCGCGCGACCACGCCATCATTTACGGCGGTGAGCCACCCGAAATCGAAGATCTCGGAAGCAGGAACGGGACCCGCGTACAAGGCAATCGCATCGCATCGGCGTCGCGCGTGCCGCTTCCGGCGGGGAGCGTCGTCGAGATCGCGGGGACCGTTTTTCACGTGCGCCACGGTGGCGCGCTCGGCGCCGAAGAAGAGAGTGGCTCCGGAGGCAAGGTGGGCGCCGTCTCACCCGCCGTGGCGTTCGGCCCGGCCCCGGCCGCAGTCCCGTCGCTGGGTGGACCCGTCGCCGCAGCAGTGCCCGCCAAACGCCGGCGAATCGTCCTGCAGGACCGGAAAATGACCGAGCTCTACTTGCTGGCCGAACGGGTCGCCGCAAGCTCGATATCCGTTCTGATTCTCGGCGAAACCGGGGTCGGCAAGGAGCTGCTCTCCGAGAGAATCCACGTCTGCTCACCCCGTCGTGACCGCCCATTTTTGCGCATCAACTGCGCCGCGCTCGCCGAAGGGCTGCTCGCCAGCGAGCTTTTCGGGCACGAGCGGGGCGCGTTCACCGGAGCGCACGCCACCAAGCTCGGGCTTTTCGAAACGGCGAGCGGCGGCACGCTGTTTCTCGATGAAATTGGCGAGCTGTCGCCGGAGACCCAGGCCAAGCTTCTTCGCGTCCTCGAAACGGGCGAGGTGATCCGAGTCGGGTCCCATCAGCCGCGGCCGATCGACGTGCGGATCATCTCTGCCACGAACCGCGAGCTGCGCGACCTCATCGGAAGAGGGAAGTTCCGCTCGGACCTGTTTTTCCGCCTCAATGGCGTATCGCTGACCATCCCGCCGCTTCGCGAGCGCCCCGTCGACATCGTCGCGCTCGCGGAATTTTTCGTCGAGCGCTGCGCGGCAATGATGGGCGCAGCCCCACCGGTCCTGTCGGAGGACGCGAAGGCCATGCTGCTCAAATATCGCTGGCCGGGCAACGTTCGCGAGCTGAAGAATGCGATGGAGCGAGCGGTCGTTCTCACACCCGGCGCTCTTCTCGAGGCGAGCTCATTTCACCTCGATTTTGCGCACACCAGCGTTGCGACGATCCCCGTTTCGGCGTCGTATTCCGCTTCCGGATCCATGCTGCCCGACAGCGTGCGTGCGGCGGACAGCCCTCGGACCCTGCTCGGTCCGGGCGAGCCGCTCCGGTCGGACGGAGGGCGCCCTACCGACACCATGGATCGCGGTCGCGCCACCCGTTCGTCGCCTGCGCGCCTCAAAGCGGCGCGGCGCACCGAGCAGTTGCGCGCCGAGCTGCAGAAGGCCGAGCGCGATCGGATCCTCGAAGCCCTTCAGCAGGCCGGCAATCAGGCAGGCGCCGCGAAGCTCCTCGGGATTTCGCGTCGCGCGCTCATCTATCGACTCGAAGCGTACGACATCCCGCGACCTCGCAAAGGCGGGGGAAGCTCCGGCTCCGAGTCGTAGCTCGCCGTTACCGCGTCGAGGCGGCCCGCCTTCGCCGCCATTCTTCGAGAATCTCGCGACTGCGCGAGGTGCCGATTCGGGTCGCTCCGAGCGCGCGAAACGCGAGCACTTCGTCGATGTCGCGAATCCCGCCCGACGCCTTGATGCCCACGCTGGGCGGGCACTGCCCCCGCATCAGCTTCACATCGTCCATCGTTGCACCACCGGGGCCGAATCCGGTGGAGGTCTTGGCCCAGTCCGCCCCGATCTCGCCGGCGATCGCGCAGAGCGCGGCTTTTTCATCCGGGCCGAGATAGCTATTTTCGAAAATCACTTTGATCTTTCGATCGCGGGAATGGACCGCCTGCGTGATGGCGGACAGCTCCGAACGAACGTAGTCCCAATCGCCGCTCATGACTTTGCTGATGTTCACGACGACGTCGAGCTCGTCGGCACCATCGTCCAGCGCGCGAAGTGTTTCGGCCACCTTGATCGACGTAGCGTGGCCGCCATGAGGAAACCCGATCGTCGTGCTGGCGCGAACGGTGCTGCCCGCCACGAGCTCGGCACAGCGCGGGAGGTAGTAGGGCAAGATGCAAATGCTGGCGACATCGTAGTGGAGCGCCAGCCGGCAGCCCGCCTCGAGCTCTCGAACCGTGAGCGCGGGACCGAGCAGCGAATGATCGATCGATTTGGCAACGTCCGCGAACTTGAGCATTGTCGCTTCGTAGCAGAAGAAAGCCGCTCTCTGGAACTCCCGTGGCAGGGCGGATAGCATCGATTCGATGGCGTTCTCTCGTCGACGCATGAAGCATGGTCCGACCAAACCACGGATGCGAATGCTCGCGATCTTCGCCCTCGTCGTTTCGTGCGGCGGCGACGAATTCTCCGGCGGTTCCGCCGACGGCGGGCCCGACGGAGGGGGCGGCAGCGACGGGGCGGGCGGGACGGCGCTCGGAGGTGCGGCAGGCAGCGCCGGAACGGGAGGCTCGCTCCTGGATGCTGGTCCCGATGCAACGGCGTGCGTCACCATGCGCGCTGAGGTCGTCCGGCTCCAGCAAGCGGCACAGTCCTGTTCCCCGGATGTCGCCGGTCAGTGCATCGACGAGGTGCAGTCGTTCTGCTGTTCCATCGTCGTCGCCAGCAAGAGCTCGCAGGCGACCGCCACGTACCTCAGTGCGCTCACGAATTATCTCCAGAAGTGCGGACCGGAAGCTTGTCTCGGCATGCCGTGCACCACAGGTTCGGGGGCCTGCACACCGGTAGGAACGTCGGGCACCTGCACGCGTCTGATCGCGCCTTGATGGCCGTGGTCAGCCCGGTGGTTTGTCGACGATGATCCCGCAGCGGACGAACTGAATGTTCGTTTCCACCTGGAAGTTCGACTCGTCCTCATGACGTTCGGCGTGAAAGAGGTCCAACGGATACACCTTGCCGCGCACGAGCTGGAACGCGGCGGCTGCTGCATCATCCAACGTGACTTCCTGTGCGGTCGCCGAATGGGGGCCACCCAGATCGATGGCCAGCGTCCAATTGATGAACACCCAGAGATCATCGTCACCCGAAAACCGGAAGGTCTCGTTGCCCTTGTACGTGAACTCGGTATGGACTTCGGTCGTAAAATCGAAGTTGTGATTTCGGGATCGCCCCTCGTTGCCCCAGCCGGCCCAGTCGAGCGGAAAAAAGCCGTCGCTCTGAAAGGTGAACACGTTGCCGTCGGGAACGAGATAAAGATAGAGGTAATAAGGCACGTTGACCGTCGTGTTCCGATACCACTGGTCGAAGTAAAACTTGCCCGAGGTTTTGGGGAGAATGGTGGTCGCGTCGGCGTTGTAGACAGGCTTCTTGTCGGTGCCGAGTGTCCTCTTCACCAGATTGAGTGTCGGTGAGAGGCCGGTGAAACTTTCGAAATCGGGGTGTTCGCGCTTGAAATCGCGAACGACGCCGAGAATCGTCGAGCAGCTCGGCGTGTCGAGGATACCCGTGCCCGCATCGGCCACCGCTTGCGGTCCCAGCTTCCATCCTCCCTTTTGGGCCGGCGACGGCGTGAAATCTCCGGTCGTTTGCGTGAAGCCGGGAATGCCTCCCGAACCAAACGAACCACCCCCGTTGTAGCCGCCCGCAGCTCCACGGTCGCCGATGTCGGCCCGGCACGCGACCGCACCGCAGGCCACGACGGCCACGAACCACGGTCTCCAGGCCAAAGACGCCCGCCCCATGGGAGCTCTTCTGCGGTGCTCGTCAATCATGCGACCGATCCCGACGACCTCCAGCCGCGTGACGGCCACGAAGCGAGGGCGCGATCGCCACGGCCGACTCGTTTGGCATACCCTCTGCGGCTAGGGACGGTCAACTCGAGGGGAGCCGTTTCGCTGTGTAGTTGAGGAACGCACATTGTCGCCTTCCGCCGCGACCGCGGGTAGGGTCCCGAAGCTTTATCCCCCCTTAGGCCTGAATCCTGGCAGACGAGTTGCGCAGGGTCTCCGCGCACCGCCACTCTCGCCCATCAAGAAGGCTTGAAAGGCAGCTTGGTCTGCCGTTCCTTGGCCTCGCCTTCGCGTTGCTTTTTCGATTTGGGGGCTTCGGGGGGCGTCTTTTGCTCCTGCTCCAAGAGGACGCGCTCGCGCTCGAGATCCTGTGTGATGAGGTCGAGATTGTCATAAGCAAACGAAAGGGCATCGAGAAGGCGCGCCGGCCCGAGCTGTGGATAGCGGCGCAACAGCGTCTCCACCGTGGTCCCTTGCCGGTGCCATGCGAAGAGCCTGCGCACCGGCACCCGCGTACCTTCGACCACCGGGCTTCCCCCCTCATCGATCACGACGTGCGGATGGGCGATGCGAACGGGAGGAAGCACCCCCGCATGATTAGCATTTCTTCAAGCGGCCTCTCTACCGCGTAGCAAGACCGGCGCGCTCTTTGCGCTCGGCCCGCAAGTCGTGCGCTGCGCCGGCGGCTCGACGGCCTCGTGCCGGGCACCTGCCCTCGACGAATGCGTGGCCGAGATTTTGCTGGCCTAGCAAGCAACGTAGGGAGGAGCTCCATGGAATTGACAACGAACCCTGTGCAGGTAGGCACGCTGACGGCCTCTGGGCCGTCGCTTGCCGACGTTCGCGCGCGTGTCCTCGCGGAGCACGCACGGCTGAGAGCGCTCATCGCCGAAGTCGACCGGTTGGCCAGCGCGGTCGCCGCCGGAGAGAGCTACCGTACGGAAGCGTTGCGCGAGCGTGCCGACCGACTCTATCGCATGCTCACCGAACACATCGATCACGAGGACGCGGTCGTGGCCCCGATCATCGCACGCATCGACGCCTGGGGCTCGGTTCGCCTCGAGCAAATGCAGCATGACCACGCGGGGCAGCGGATGCTGCTGAAACAGGCGGCGCACGACCTCGGGATCGAGGGCCGGCATCTCGGGCAGGTCGTCCAGTCGATGTGCTGGGAGATCCTGCACGACATGAAGCGCGAGGAGCACGACCTTTTACACCCCGATCTATGGAGCGACAATCCCATCGTGGTCGAGATCGGCGCCTAGCATTACTGCATCAGATCGTCGCTATCAGATCGTTTCATCGAAGTAGCCATAGGCCCACTCAAGTACTGACCGAACAGCGGAACTGGCTAGCGGCGAGGCTGATCTTGCCACGAACGTAGCATCATCGTAGGATACTTGTATGCGAAAGCAGCGTTTGTCTGCTTCCGTCGATGCCAACCTCGCCGCGGCCGCCGAGCGCGCCGTCGCGGAGGGACGGGCGGAGAATGTAAGCGCTTGGGTCAACGCAGCCATGCGGCTCCAGGTCGAGCACGACCTCAGGATGCGTGCGCTCGGCAATTTCGTGGCGGCGCATGAGTCGAAGCACGGCATCATCGCCGAGGCAGAAATGGCCGCGGCCACGCGGCGCGCACGCGCCCGTGCCGTCGTCGTGCGCGCCCCGCGTCCTAAGCGACGACAGAGCGCATAGATGCTCTTACTCGATGCCGGGGCTTTCCTTGCGGTCGAGCGTCATGATCGGGACGTCATCGCGCTCATCAAGTCCGAGCTCATCGCGAACCGCGCCCCAAAGACGCACGGCGGAATTGTCGCGCAAGTATGGCGAGGAGGGGCAGGACGCCAAGCGCAACTCGCGCGACTCTTGCCGGGTGTCGATGTGGTCCCAGTCGATGCCGAGCTGGGTCGCAGCGCAGGCATGTTGCTCAAAGCGGCGCACGCCGTGGATGCGATCGATGCGGCGCTCGTCGCACTCGCCAGCGACGGAGACGACATCCTCACGTCCGACGTCGACGATCTCCGCTCTCTCGCTGCCGCCGCGGGCGTGCAGGTAGAGCTCATCACCGTTTGACCTCACGACGAAGATTCGACGCACTCCCCGACTTTCGGCGCATCAGCTAGACTCAAGAGTGCACCAAAGCGCGATTGGGGTGGCGGCCGGGCGGTCGCGATCGTTTCGGGCGGCCGAGACAGGCGAGTCCCGCGCCACCCTCAACCGAGCGCCGCGCGCTTTCGCCGGAGTAGCGCGCGCTCCGCCGACGAGCTCTGTTGGGCCAGGGCGGCGTCGAGAAAGGTGCGGGCCTGGTCCATGTGTCCGAGCGACGCGTGGAGCTCGGCGTAGGTCGCTAGCGCATACGGATAGCGCGCGAGGAGGTCACGCTCGGGGATGGCGTCGAGCTCGTCGAGACCCGCGTGCGCGCCGCGACACATCGCGACGGCGAGCGCGCGATTGACGTCGACGACCGGCGACGGCGATAGGTCGCGGAGCAGGTCGTAGAGCGCGAGGATCTCGGCCCAATCCGTGGTCGCGTAGCTCGATTCCTTCGCGTGGCATGCGGCGATACCCGCCTCGACGTGAAAACGCGAAGGCTCCTCTCCGCGCGCCGATCGCGCGAGGAACACGAATCCTTCGTCGAGTAGGTCTCGATTCCAGCGCGCGCGATCCTGCTCGTGAAGGAGCAAGAGACTTCCGTCGTCGGCGAGGCGGCCCGGTGCGCGCGCGACATGGAAGCAAAAGAGCGCGCGCAGGGCTTCGACTTCGGGCGACGTCCAGCGGGCATCGTCCGTGAGGAGACGAACGAGCCGCAGCGACTCGTCGCAGAGTGCCTGGTCGATACCGGCTTCGGAATTGGTGGTCGCGTAGCCTTCGGTGAACGCCTGATAGAGGACATCGAGAATGGGGCGCAGCCGCGGCGGAACCTCGTCGGGATCGGGCAAGTCGAAAGATGCGCCTTCGTCCCGAAGGCGCTGCTTCGCGCGGACGATGCGTTGCGCGATGGCGCGTTCGTCGGTGAGGAACGCGCGGGCAATCTGGCCCGTGGAAAAACCGTACGCGATGCGAAGCGTCAGCGCGATCTGCGCGGCGCGCGGAAGCGTCGGATGGCAGCAGAGAAAGACGAGCCTGAGCTCATCGTCGAGCTCCTGCGTGGGCGCGGACGCTTCGCCGAGATGGCGCTCGTCGAGCGGTTTGGTTCGGCGTTCGCGGCGAAGCTCGTCGACGACCGCGTTGTGAGCGACGCGCACGAGCCAGCCTTCCAGATCTGCGCTCGCCGCGTCGTCGCGCCATCGTTCGATTGCGCGAAGTCCCGCATCCTGCACCGCGGTTTCGATCAGCGCGAGCTGGTCCACGCCGAAGCGGCGTACGAGCGCGGCCGTCACGCGGCCGAACGCCGCGCGAAAACCGCGCTCGAGGGCGCCGCGCCTCGCGCCTGGGTCATGCGGTTGCAGGACGGCTCACCTCCTCCACGAGCCGGACCTCGACGTAGCCATTCTGCAGCTCGAGCACCGGGCATCCCCGCGCGAGCGCCGTCGCTTGTTCGAGTGAGCTCGCTTCGATGACCATCGCGCCGCCGACCGCTTCCTTGGTCTCCATGAACGGCCCCTCGACGACCTGGCCGCCGCGCACGGTGAGCCGCACGCCGGTTTGATCGTGGAGCTTGTGCGATGCGAGGTAGTGGCCCCGCTCCCGCAGCGAGCTCAGCCACGAGGCGAATTGCTCGAACATCTTGGGGGCGAGAGCCGCGTTGCCGCTTCGTTTGTCGAGGTCCGCACCGCCGAGCAAGAGCATGTATTTCGCCATGAGTATTCTCCTTTTGCGCCAAGAACGATCGGTCCCTATGTGGATCGACATCGTGGAGAAGAAATAGATTTAGCACCGGCCGAATGTCGATCTGCGGGTCTTCCGACCGTTCTCGGGGTCAAAAGGAGATGTCCCCCATGAGCGCACGAATGAAACACCCCGCGATGATCGTCCCCGACACCATGCAAGCCGTGCTTGCGCTCGGCGCCGCCGTCAACAAGAGCGACGTACCCAAGCGGACGCTCACGCTGATGCAGCTCCGCGCGAGCCAGATCAACGGCTGTGGTTTCTGCGTCGACATGCACGCCCGCGAGCTCCGGACCGACGGCGACAGCGACGAGCGCATCGCCGCCGTGGCCGCCTGGCGCGACACCCCCTACTTCGACGACGCCGAGCGGGCCGCCCTGGCCCTCACCGAAGCGGCCACCCGGCTCAGCGATCGCGCCGATCCGGTCGATGACGCGACGTGGAACGAAGCGGCGCGCCACTACGACGAGCGCGCGCTCGCGGCGCTGGTGCTCAACATCGGTCTCATCAATCTGTGGAATCGCCTCAACGTCACGACCCGCCAAGTTGCCGCTCGGTTTTCGCGCTGACCC